>JAEXRB010000077.1 GCA_023438325.1 Pseudomonadota bacterium
ATCCACGCGCAGCTTCGTGCGCGCTGGACTGGCAGGCGGAGGTGCTGTCGCTGGGAGAACTCTTCTCCAGCCGCCTGGGTTCGGCTTACCTCTCCGCAAACGGGCGGGAGCTGGGGTGGAGCGATGCGCGCACCTATCTGCGTGCCTTGGCAGTGCCGAACCAGAGCGCTTGGGCGGCACGACTCTCGGTGAACTGCGACACGCGCCCGCAAGACGGTTTCCGCGAACGCTACGCCGCGCAAGGCGACAGCCTGATCACGCAAGGTTTCATCTGTGCCGATGCAAACGGAAAAACCGCCATTCTCGGGCGTGGCGGCTCGGACACGTCAGCCGCGTATTTCGGCGCGCTGCTCAACGCGGCGCGGGTGGAAACCTGGACCGATGTGCCCGGCATGTTCAGCGCCAACCCCCGTCAGGTGCCGCAGGCGCGGCTGTTGAGCCGGCTGGATTACGAAGAAGCCCAGGAAATTGCCTCCACCGGCGCCAAGGTGCTGCATCCACGCTGCATCTCGCCGTGTCGCGAGGCGCGCGTGCCGCTGTGGATTCGCGATACCAGCCGGCCCGATTTCGAGGGCACCGTGATCGGCCCGCGCCAGCCCGATATCGCGCCCGGCGTGAAGGCCATCAGCTCCAAGCGCGGCATCGTGCTGGTGTCGATGGATGGCATCGGCATGTGGCAGCAGGTCGGGTTTCTGGCCGATGTGTTCGAGCGCTTCAAGCGACATGGATTGTCGGTGGATTTGATCGGCTCCTCCGAGGCCAACGTCACCGTTTCGCTGGACCCATCGGACAACCTCGTCAACTCCGACGTGCTCGAACGCCTTGCCGCTGATCTGTCCGAGGTGTGTCGGGTCAAAGTCATCGCACCATGCGCCGCGGTGACGCTGGTCGGTCGCGGCATGCGCTCTTTGCTGCACAAACTTTCCGATGTGCTGGCCGAGTTCGGACGCGAGCGCGTGCATCTGATCTCGCAAAGCTCCAACGATCTGAACCTGACCTTCGTCGTCGATGAAAGCGTTGCCGAAGGCATGCTGCCGCGCCTGCACGAACTGCTGATCCATGCACAGGCGATGCCGGTGGATGAGGCAGCCGTTTTCGGCCCGAGCTGGCGTGAACTGGAGCGCGGCGCCTTGCCGTTGCCCGCACCCTGGTGGGCGAAAAAGCGCGAGATCCTGCTGGCGCAGGCCGGGCAGGGCACGCCGCGCTACGTGTACGACATGGCCACGGTGCGCGAAAGGGCGAGGGCATTGCGCGATCTTGGTGCGCTGGATCGGCGTTTCTATGCGATCAAGGCCAATTCGCACCCGGCGATTCTTGCCGTTCTGGAGGAAGAAGGATTCGGCTTCGAATGTGTATCGGCGGGCGAACTTGCGCATGTGTTCGCGCTGTTCCCGATGCTTGATCCCACGCGCGTGCTGTTCACGCCCAGTTTCGCCTCGCGCAGCGAGTACGTCGAAGCCATCGCCCGTGACGTGTGGCTGACACTGGACAGCACCTATCCGCTCATTCACTGGCCGGAACTGTTCCGTGGTCGTGATCTTTGGTTGCGGCTCGATCCGGGCCATGGCCGCGGGCACCACGAAAAAGTGCGTACCGGCGGCAGCGGTGCGAAGTTCGGGCTGTCGCTGGAAGATCTGGATGCCTTCGTGGCCGAGGCCAGAAAGCTGGATGCGCGCGTCTTCGGCCTGCACGCGCATCTGGGCAGCGGCATCTTCGATGCAGAGCACTGGCGCGATGTGTTCGGGCGGCTGGCCGCGGTGGCTGATCGCCTCGGCACCATCGAAGCATTGAATCTCGGCGGCGGGCTGGGCGTGGCGGCCATGCCGCACGCAGAACCATTCGACATCGACGCCCTTGCGGATGTGTTGGCGCAAGCCCGCGCGCAGTGTCCGCAGTATTCGCTGTGGATGGAGCCGGGACGCTATCTGGTGGCCGAAGCCGGCGTGCTGTTGCTGCATGCCACGCAAGTGGTGGAAAAATCCGGCGTGCTGCGCGTGGGCGTGAATGGCGGCATGAACGCACTGCTGCGCCCGGCGCTCTACAACGCCCGGCACGACATCGCCAATCTCAGCCGCAGCGACGAGGCCTCGGAAATGTTGTGCGACATCGTCGGCCCGATCTGCGAAACCGGCGACGTGCTGGCACGCCGCCGTCGCTTGCCGCAGACACAGGAAGGCGACGTGCTGCTCGTTGCAACGGCCGGCGCCTATGGCGCGGTGATGGCGAGCGCCTACAATCTGCGGGGTTTGCCGGCAGAGGCGGTGCTTGATGACTGAAGTACGAAAACCGGAAGGCGCGGCGTTTGCCTTCCGGCGTGATGCCATCCAACGCTTCCGTTTCGTCCGCGCCACGCTGGAGGAAACCAGCGGACGCGTCGAGTTGGTCTATGCCTTCGACGATGGCCCGGAGCTGGTGGAAACGCTCCAGTTTCCCGACGCGCCATTTGCACTGGATGCGCCACGCCGTCATGCGGTCGATGCGGCATTGCGCCTGCTGCACCTGATCGCCGGGGTCAGTTATTACAAGGCCGCGCTGCCGCCCGAACTGGTCGTGGAAGGCGTCTTGCCCGATCCCGCGCTCGCCGCGCTGGTCACTTCGGTATACGAACAGGGCCTGGGCGAGTTCGCCTATCGCAACGGCTTGTCGCTGCGTGGCCGGATTTGTTTCGATACCGGCTTGCCCGGCAGTGCAGCGTCGTCGCTTGGCCTGAAACCTCATGCCCTCACTGCGATCGGCGGCGGCAAGGATTCGCTGGTGTCCATCGAAACCCTGCGCGCTGCAGGCGTGGCGCAAACGGTGAGCTACATCGGCGGCTCGCCGCTGATCCGCACCTGTGCCGAGCATACCGGCCTGCCGGTACTCAACATCGGCAGACAGCTTGCGCCGCAATTGCTGGAGTTCAACAAGCAAGGCGCGTGGAACGGCCACATTCCGGTGACGGCGGTCAATTCGGCCATCCTCGTGTTGGCGGCGTTGTTGCGCGACGCCGATCAGGTGGTGTTTTCCAATGAGCGCTCGGCCAGTTACGGCAGCCTGATTCCAGGGGCGGGCGAGGTGAACCACCAATGGTCCAAGGGCTGGGCATTCGAGCGCGCTTTTGCGGCCTACGTGCGTGACCACGTTGCGGCCGATCTTCGCTACTACTCGCTGTTGCGACCGCTTTCGGAGCTGGCCGTGGCTCGGCGTTTCGCCGCGAATGATCGCTACGATGCGGTGTTCTCAAGCTGCAACCGCAATTTCCACCTCACCGGGCCGCGCCCGGAAAATCGCTGGTGCGGCATTTGTCCCAAATGCCAGTTCGTGTTTCTTGCGCTTGCCCCCTTCATGCCCAAGCCGCGCCTTACCGCCATTTTCGGGCGCAACCTGCTGGACGAGGCGACGCTGGCCGAGGGCTTTGATGCGCTGATCGAATACGGCGCGCACAAGCCTTTCGAGTGCGTCGGCGAGGGGCGTGAAGCACGTGCTGCACTGTTCGAGTTGGCAAGTCGCCCCGTCTGGCGCGAGGATGCGCTGGTGCGCCGTTTTGCCCGCGACATCGCGCCGCACATCGAACCTGTGGCCCTCGCGTCGCTGCTTGAGCCTTCCGCCGTGCACGGTATCCCTCATTCCGTCTGGACGCGTGTCAGTGAAACTTTCCGAGCTTGAAGGCAAACGTGTTGCGATCTGGGGCTATGGCAATGAAGGCCGTGCCACGCTGGCCGCGTTGCGCTGGAACCTGCCGCGCACGCCGCTCGCTTTGCTGTGCAGTCAGGCCGAAGCTGCCGAGGCGATGGAGCTGGGAGATCCTGCGCTCTACATCTTCACCGAGGAAGTCACGGCGGATTTGCTGGTGCGCTTTGACGTCGTCATCAAATCCCCCGGCATCAGCCGTTACCACGGTGCTGCCGCACAGGCTCTGGCGCGTGGCGTGTGCTTCACCTCCGGCACCGCGCTGTGGTTCGGTGAAAATCCCGCGGCCCGCACGCTCTGCGTTACCGGCACCAAAGGAAAGAGCACCACCACCGCGCTGATTGCGCACCTGCTGCGTGCCGGTGGCACCCGCACGGCGCTGGCCGGCAACATCGGCATGCCACTGCTGGAACTGCTCGATGCCGATCCGGCACCCGATCTGTACGCGCTGGAGCTGTCCAGCTACCAGACCCGCGAGGCGGTAGCGCCCGAAGTGGCCGTGGTGCTGAACCTGTATCCCGAACATCTGGACTGGCACGGCAGCGAGGAGCGCTACATCGCCGACAAACTCGCGCTGGCGACTTCGGCCAGCCCGAAACACCTCGTGCTCAATGCCGCCGATGCGCGCCTGGCCGCGTTTGGCCGTCGTCCGGCGCTGCAAGGTTCGGCTTCGGAAACCGATCTGGGCGTGGAGGCGGGCGGCACGCAGGCGGCAAGGCTGTGGTGGTTCAACGCCCGCCAAGGCTGGCATACGCGCGGCAGCACGATTTTCCGTGGTGACGAGCCGGTCATCGATGCCGCCGGCATGGCGCTGCCCGGCGCGCACAATCGCGGCAATCTCTGTGCTGCCCTCACTGCGATCGAGGCCATGGGTCTGGATGCCGTGCGATTGGCGCCGCATGCCAACAGCTTCCGCCCGCTGCCGCACAGGCTTCAGAGCATCGGCCATCACGATGGCCGTGAGTACGTCAACGATTCCATCAGCACCACGCCTTATGCCGCACTGGCCGCGCTGGATTGCTACGCCAATCGGCGCGTGGCCATTCTCGTGGGTGGATACGATCGCGGATTGGATTGGTCGGTGTTCTTCGAGCGCATGAGCCGGGAACCGCCACTGGCCGTCATCACCATGGGCCAGAACGGGCCGATGATTGCCGAAGGCCTGAAGTTCGCCTCGCGCGGCGGTCGCTTTGCCTTGCATGAAGCGCCCGACATGCCCGAAGCGGTGCGGCTGGCCGAATACATCATCGGTTCGGATGGCGTGGTGCTGCTGTCGCCCGGCGCGCCGAGTTTTTCACGCTATCGCGATTACATCGAACGCGGCCGTCATTTCGCCGAGGTGGCCGGCTTCGATCCTGACAAGATCAGCGCGATTCCAGGGCTCGGCGTGGCCTGATCCACCCGCCGTGCCCCCACTTCCGGCACCCGTCACATTCCCGTGTTGCCGCTAGGATGCGGCTTCATTTCCGCTCGCAGGGGAAGGTTCATGCGCGTTCTCGTATTGCTCGCCGGGTTGCTCGGAGTAGCGGCGGCCTCGGCGCAGGCGCCGGGGTATTTCCGGCATCCGGCGATTCACGGCGATACCGTGGTGTTCACGGCCGAAGGGGATCTGTGGTCGGTCGCGGCCAGCGGCGGTGCGGCGCGACGATTGACCACGCATCCCGAGGAAGAGAGTCGGGCGGCGATTTCACCGGATGGCTCGCAGCTTGCGTTCACTGCTTCCTACGGCGGTTCGCGGGAAGCCCATGTGATGCCGCTGGGTGGCGGCGCGCCCAAGCGGGTGAGCTTCGAAAACGGAACGGCACTGGTGCTGGGTTGGACGCCGCAGGGCGAAGTGCTTTACGGCACGCAAGCGCCGGGCGGTACCGGCGGAACACAGCGCGTGCTGGTGGCGGTTAATCCGGCCACGCTGGCGCGTCGCACCTTGCCATTGGCCGAGGCCAATGATGCGGTTATCGCAGCCGATGGGCGCACCCTGTATTTCGTGCGCTACGGCCTGGGTGTGACCGGCGACAATGCACGTGGTTATCGCGGCGGAGCGCTGTCGCAGCTCTGGCGCTTCGATCTTTCATCCCAGGCCGAAGCCGTTCGCATCGGGCCAGTGGATGTGAACCTGCGGCGGCCGATGCTGGTGGATGGGCGCTTGGTGGTGATCGCCGATCTGGACGGACGCGATGTGCTGGCCACGCTTGATCCCGCCTCCGGCCAATTGTCGACGTTGCCGTTGCAAAGCCCATTCGATGTCCGAACCGCGAGCGCATCGGGCCAGCGGATCGTCTATCAATCCGGCGCCGCGTTGCGAATGTTCGATCTGTCCTCCCGACAGGATGCCGCGCTGCCGGTGCATCTGGTTTCCGATTTTGCCCAGCGCCAGCCGCGCTGGCTGGAAGCACCGCTGAAGTATCTGGAACACAGTGATTTTTCTGCCGATGGCGAGCGCGTGGCGCTGGTGGCGCGTGGTCGTGCCGTGGTGGCGGGTGTGGGCGCGCCGCGTCGTGTGGACATCGCTTCGCCCGATGGCGTGCGCTTGTCGTTTGCGATGTTCTCGCCTGATCGGAAAGCTCTCTATGCCGTTTCCGATGCCAGCGGCGAAGAGGAAATCTGGCGCTTCGCGGCCGATGGCAGCAGCGAGGCGCGCCAGCTCACACGCGATGGCAGCACCCAGCGCAACAGGATTTCCGTCTCGCCCGATGGCAAGTGGCTGGCGCATGGCGACAAATCCGGCAAGCTCTGGCTGCTGGATCCGCACACCGGCAGCAATCGCCTGATCGATGACGGCGGCAAGGCAGGCAACGAGGGGTATGAATCGGTGGTTTGGTCGCCCGACAGTCGCCATCTGGCGCTGGTGCGCGCCACCGGAGCGAATGGCCGTGCACAGATCGCACTGGCGTCGCTGGATCACGACGAACTGGCATGGCTCAGCAGCGACAAGTACGAATCCCATTCGCCCGCTTTCAGCCCGGATGGACAGTGGCTCTGGTTCCTTTCCGAGCGTGATTTCACCCTGGTGAACGGCTCGCCGTGGGGTGACCGCAACACCGGCCCGTACTTCGACAAGCGCAGCCGCATTTACGCCTTGGCCCTGCAACCGCAGGCACGCTTCCCGTTCCGCAACAAGGACGAACTTCAGCCCGCCAGTTCCGAGCCGGAAAGCAAGGACAAGGACGGCAAAAAGACTGCCGACAAAGTGAAGCCGCTGATACGGGACGGCCTCGCCGAGCGCCTGCATGAAGTCCCCATCGCGGCAGGAAATTTTTCCGCGCTCTCGGTCGATGCCCAGCGCCTGTATTTCATGGAACACGAGGGCCGCCGCCAGACCCTGCGCACACTGGCGTTCGACCAGAACAAGGCCAAACTCGAAACTTTTGCTGAAGACGTGGCCGAGTACGCCTTGGCCGCCACGGCCAAGAAAGTGCTGATCCGCACCGGCGCGAAAAGCCCGGACGAGCCCGGCACTTACTTCATCGTCGATGCCGGTGCCAATGCGCCCAAGGAAATGGGCGAAGCACAGGTGCGTCTGGGCGACTGGAAACTGCGTGTGGATCCGGTTACCGAATGGCGCCAGATGTTCGACGACGCCTGGCGCATGCACCGCGATCATTTCTACGACGCCGCCCTGCGCGGCGTGGACTGGAATGCGGTACGGCAGCGATATGCCGCGCTGCTGCCGCAGGTGAGTGACCGCATCGAGCTGGACGATCTGCTCGCACAAACGATGGGCGAACTGGGGGCCTTGCATTCACAGGTGCGCGGCGGCGAATTGCGCAACGCCAGCGAGAAACCGACCTACGCAAGCCTCGGGGCAACCTTTGCCCGCACCGATTCGGGCTGGCGTATCGAGCGCATTTTCCGCACCGAGGCCGAGTTGCCGTCACAACGCGGCCCGTTGCAAGCGGCAGGTGTGGATGTGCGCGAGGGCGATGTGATCGTGGCGATCAACGGCCGCCGCAGCAGCCAAGTCGACGATATCTCCGAGCTGCTGCTCAACAGCGCCGGGCAGCAGGTATTGCTGGAAGTGCTTCGTGCCGGAAAAGCCCATCGCCAGATCATCACGCCGGTGGATGCCCAGCGCGAGGATGCGCTGCGCTATGCCGATTGGCTGCAATCGCGTCGCGAGGTGGTAGCCGCCGCCAGCAACGGGCGCATCGGCTACCTGCACTTGCGCGCCATGGGGCCGAACGACATCGCCAGCTTCGTGCGCGATTTCTACGGCCAGATCGACCGCGACGGCCTGGTCATCGACGTGCGCCGCAATCGTGGCGGCAACATCGACAGTTGGATCATCGAAAAACTCCTGCGTCGCACCTGGGCCTTCTGGCAGCGGCCGAACGGCATGCCCTACGGCAACATGCAGCAGGGTTTTCGCGGGCATCTTGCGGTCTTGACCGATGCGCTGACCTACTCGGATG
>JAEXRB010000078.1 GCA_023438325.1 Pseudomonadota bacterium
CATGATGAACACCCGACCGCCCCGCCCCGCCCCGTGCCCGACCTCGCCCAAACCACCGATACCGGCCCAGGCCGCAGACCCAGCATCGCGCGCGAAGACCTCATCGCCGCCGCGCTGGCCCTGCTCGGCCCGCATCGCAGCGTCTCCACGCTGAGCCTGCGCGAAGTCGCACGCGCCGCGCAGATCGCGCCCAACAGCTTCTACCGCCACTTCCGCGATATCGACGAACTGGCCGTGGTTCTGATCGATCAGGCCGGCAGCTCGTTGCGCACCATCATCGGCCAGGCCCGTCATCGCGCCAGCGCTGAGCGCAGCGTGGTGCACAGTTCGGTGGAAACCTTCATAGAACAGCTCCGCGCCGACGACAAACTGCTGCATCTGCTGCTGCGCGAAGGCTCGGCCGGCTCGGATGCATTCAAGCAGGCGGTGGAGCGCCAACTGCGCTTCTTCGAAGAAGAATTGTGCGTGGACCTGATCCGCCTCGCCCGCGCCGCCAACGCCCCGTTGCACGAACCGGCACTGGTGGCCCGTGCCATCACGCGGCTGGTGTTTGCCGTGGGTGCCAGCGCAATGGATCTGCCACACGAGCGCGACCCGTTGCTGATCGAAGAACTGTCCACGATGGTGCGCATGATCATCACCGGCGCACGCGCCATGCATGCCGAAACCGCCGCACAAGGCTGACGCGGCGCAACTTGCCAATTCCCTGCTGCATTGCAATGCTGCCGAACCTTTATCGGCGAGCATCGGAATCATGGCAAAAACCACGCGCTGGGCGACATTCCCCCATTCGGAAGCCAAGTACGATTACGCCGGAGCCAAGCTCGCCAAAGCCTGGAACAAGCTGCATGCCGGCGATCTGGAGCCGTTTCCCGATGAGACCCGCGTTGCCGACCTCCTCAGCACCAACCCGAAGCTCGGCAAAGCCGCCCAAGCCGGCGCACTGGCCGAATCGCTTGCCGATGCCTGGCGCGCATTTCACCGCGGTGATTTTCAGGAGGCTTTCGACGCCGGCAGCGCACTCGGCCCACTCGGCGCTTCGGTCGCCATCAAAGCCGCCGGCATCCATGCCGTACACCTGCTCGATGACGACAAGGCACGCGAAAAACGCTTCTCCGACCTCGTGAAATTGGCTGAAGCCGCCATCGCCGCCCTGCCCGACGAAGCCAATTCGCACTTCCGCTACGCCTTCGCGCTGGGCCGTTACAGCCAGTGCATCTCCATTGCCAAGGCGCTCACGCAAGGCCTGGCCGGCAAGGTGAAAGCGGCACTGGAACGCACCCTCGAACTGGAACCCGATCACGCCGAAGCCCACACCGCGCTCGGCCTGTACCACGCCGAGGTCGTCTCCAAAGTCGGCGGCCTGATCGCAGGGCTCACCTACGGCGCCAAGGCCGCCACCGGCGAGGCCCTGCTCAAGCGCGCCATCGAACTCACGCCCGATTCGCCCATCGCCCACATCGAATATGGCAACGGCCTGATGCTGTTCCACGGCAGCAAGAAAGAAGACCAGGCCGCCGGCGAATACGAAAAAGCCGCCAAGCTCAAGCCGCGTGATGCAATGGAACGGCTCGACGCCGAGTTTGCGGCGTCGCAGATCGAGGATTGACCCACACTGCCGTCAGGATGACGGCGGCACAGCCTGTGCCGGATTTCCTGGATGCACGCCACGCACCCGCTCCCAGCCGCGTCGCATGGCCAGGCTGATATCGTCGAGGATGGCGTAGATGGTGGGCAGGAACAGCAGCGTCACCACGGTGGAGAACGCCAGGCCACCGGCGATGGCGCGCGCCATCGGATAGTACGGCGGGCCGCCGCCGGCAATCTGGGTGGTGGAAAGGCTGATCGGGATCATGCCCAGAATCGCGCAACCCATCGTCATCAACACCGGGCGCAAGCGATCACGGCAACCCTGTACCAATGCCTCGTTGCGGGAAAGCCCGCTGCGTCGCAAGGTGTTGATGTGTTCCACCATCACGATGCCGTTGTTCACCACCACGCCCATCAAGACGAGGATGCCGATGGAGGCCATGATCGTGAACGTGGTGTTGGTCAGCGCGAACAGCCAGAACACGCCGAGAATCGAGAACCCGATGCCCGAGAGGATGGCCGCAGGAAACAGCAGCGACTCGAATACCGCCGCCATCACCACATAGATCATCACCAGGGCGATCAGGGTGTTGAACAGCATCTGCGACCCGGCCTCGTCGTTCTGCCGGAAGGCGCCTTCGAAGGTATAGCGATACCCAGCAGGCAGGCTGGCCGCCGCCATCACCGCTTCCATGGCCTTGCGCGCATCGGGCGCGGTGATGCCGGGCGCCATGTCGGCCTTGAGTTCGAGCATGGTCTGGCGATCCACGCGCGTGACTTGCGTGGCGGACGGGCGCAGATCCACGTCGATCAGCGACATCAGCGGAATCTGCTCGCCCGCGGGCGTGCGCAGGGAGAAGCTGGAAAGATCGGAAATACTGGTGTTCTGTGCATCGGCAAAGCGCAGTTGCACCGGCACTTCGGCACCATCGCGACGGAATTCTCGCAACGGCGTGCCGCGCAGCGCGATGCCCACGTAGGTGGCCACTTCCTGCGCCGAGAAGCCGTAGCGCGTGGCACGCTCGCGATCCACGCGAATGGCCAGCTCGCTGTTGCGGTCGCCGGTTTCCACGCGCACGTCACGCAACTCGGCGCGCTGCGCCAGCAACGGCACCAGCGCATCGCCCAGCTCCGCCAGCACTTCAGCCGAATCGCCGACAAGCGCCATCGAAATGCCTTCCTGCTGATTGCCGCCCTGCATGCCCTGGAAGCCGAAAGTGGCGCGTGCCGACTTCGGCAAACCCGAACGGATCTCGTCCATGATTTTCTCCGAAGGACGCAGGCCCCGCCCATCCGAGCGCAAAGTCAGGCGTGTCCCGCCCCAGCCTTGCTCGCTGAACCACGAATACACCTGCTCCACCTGAAGCTCGTCGCGGCGCGTGTTGATCCAGTTTTCGACCTTCTCGATTTCCTGCTGCATCTGATCAAGGGTGTAAGCGCCGCGCCACTGGTAGTACATGTTCAGCGTGCGGCCCTGCTCGCTGGCGAACATGTCGGTTTTCATCATGCGCATCGGCACGAAACTCGCCGCCACGATCAGCAGGATGGCCAGCACGCTCCAGCCGCGATGCGCCAGGCTCCAGCGCAGGAGGTTGGCGTAACGCAGGCGCATGCGGCCGATCAAGCCCGCCTCGTCCATCGCCGCCGGCGGTACTTTCATGCGCGAGGCCAGCATCGGGATCAAGCTGATCGCCACCAGCCAGGAAGCCAGCAGCGACACCGTGATGGTGACGGCGATCTGCACCATGAAGATGCTGATCTGGTTGGTCTGGCCGAACAGGTTGGGCACGAACACGATGCAGTGGCACAGCGTGCCGGCCGACAAGGCGATGGCGACGTGCCGGGTGCCGATGATGGCGGACAGACGTGGCGCTCCCGGGTGCTTCTCGCGCTCCTGATAGATGCTTTCCACCACCACCACGGCGTTGTCCACCAACATGCCGACGGCCAGCAGCAGGCCCATCATCGAGAGCACGTTGAGGGTGACGCCGAAGAAGTGCATGAAGCCCAGCGTCATCACGAAACACACCGGAATGGCCAGCGTCACCATCAATGTCGAAGGCCAGTGCCGCAGGAAGAAATACAGCACCGCGATGGCCAGCAGCAGGCCGATGATGCCGGCTTCGGTCAGTTCGAGCAGGGATTCGGTGACGTTCTTGCCTTGATCGTCGATCAGCACGAAGCCGATGCCGGTGAACTCCGGCTCCTTGGCGATGCGGTCGATCTCGGCCAGCGTGGCGCGCGAGACTTCCACGAGGTTGGCGCTGCGCTCCTTGTAGACATCGATGCCCACCGCAGGGCGGCCATCGAGCTGGCGGCGATAGTCCATGCGTGCCGGCTGCAGGCGCACGTCGGCCACATCGGAAAGCTTCAACCCGCGCGCGTCCAGCACCAGATCGCGCAATTCGGAAAGGTCACGCAACTCGCCCACCGGCTGTACGCGCAAGCGTCGCCCCGCCTCGTCGATGGCGCCGCCGGAGACGGAAAAATTGATGTCCTGAAGTCGCCCTGCCAGTTCGTTCAGGCTGATGCCGTGGGCGGTGAGGCGATCGGCATCCAGCGCGATTTCAACCTCAAGCGGCGGCGCACCGGAAATCTCCACGCGCGCGACGCCGGACAGGCGCTCGAGGCGACGCTTCAAGGCACGTTCGATCAAATCATAGGACGCGGTCAGATCGTGCGTGTCCGAGGCCAAGCGCATGCGCAGCACCGGATCATCGGTGGTGGAGAATTTCTGCACGAAATAACGCTGAAAATCGTCCGGCAACTCGTCGCGGATGGCATCGATGCGATCACGCGCCTCGGTCGCGGCGATGGCGATGTCGCGATCCCAATCGGAAAACTCCAGAAACACGCTGCCGCCATCGGCACGCGCCTGCGAACGCATGCGCTTGATCCCCGGCAACGTCGCCAGCGCTTCTTCCACCGGCCGCACCAGCGTGCGTTCGACCTCCTGCGGCGTGGAACCGGAGTAAGGCAGGCTCACCGCGAGGAATGGCGCATTGATTTCGGGAAATTGTTCCAGCGGCAAACGCAGGCTGGCAATCGCGCCGATCACCAGCAGCGAGATGAAGAACATCACCACCGTGACCGGGCGGCGCAGGCTGGTTTCGACAATGCTCACGCCGTCACTCCGGACGCGGCATCTTCCTCGTCGATGGCGCGAGCGCGGGCGACGTAATGACTATCGGGCTTGCGATCCAGCAGCGCGTACATCACCGGAATCACGAACAGCGTCAGCAACGTGGAAACGGCCAGGCCACCGATCACGGTGATCGCCATCGGCGCACGCACCTCCGAACCTTCGCCGGTGGAAAGCGCCAACGGCAGGAAGCCGAACAGCGCGGTCAGCGTGGTCATGGCAATCGGGCGCAGACGCGATACCGCACCTTCGGCCAACGCGGCGTACTTCTCCACCCCGGCCTCGCGCAACTGATTGACCTTGTCGATCATCAGGATCGCGTTCTTCACCACGATGCCGACGAGCAGGATCAAACCGATGAACACCACCACCGAGAGGCTGTAGCCGGAAAGCACCAGCGACAGCACCGCACCGACGAGTGCCAGCGGAATGGTGAACAGGATGACGAAGGGATGCAGCAGCGATTCGAACTGCGAGGCCATCACCAGATAGACGAGGAAAATCGCCAGACCAAACGCGAACAGCAGCGAAAGCATCGAATCACGCAACTCTTCGCCCTGCCCGCCGATGTTCATGCCGATGTCGCCATCGAGCGGACGGGCTTCCACCAGCGCGCGCACTTCGGCCACCGCGCTGCCAAGGTCGCCGTAGGCCAGGCTGGAGGAAATCACCGCCGCACGCACCTGATCGGCATGATGGATTTCACTCGGGCCGATGGTGGAGATGACTTCGGCCACCGATTCCAGCGTCACCGGCCGTGCGCTTTCAGGGTTGACGATCAGGCGACGGATGGCCTGCACCGAGTCGCGATCCGATGCCTGAGCGCGTACCAGCACGTCGATCTTGCGGTCGCGGAAGCTGTAGCGTGTGGCCACTTCGCCGCGCACCTTCTTGACCACCGCATCGGCGATCTGGCGCGTGGTGAGGCCGAGCGCGGCGGCGCGTTCCTGATCGAAACGGATCTGGATTTCCGGGTAGCCATCGGCCACCGAGGATTTCACGTCCACGAAACGATCAGACTGGCGCATGCGCTCGGCCAGCTCGTTGCCGACGCGCTGCAACGCATCCAGATCATGCCCGCGCAATTCGATTTCCAGCGGCGTGGAGAAACTGAAGATTTCCGGCCGGCCGAACTTGGCCTCGGCGCCTGGATACTTTTCCATCGTCTGGCGCAGGCTTTCGGTGAGGCGCGCTTCGGTGCCGCGCGGCGCACCATGCGCCATCACCACACCGAGCTTGCCGATGTTGTCACCCGATTCGGTGGGGCTGGCATCCATGCGCGTGCCCGAACCGCTGACGCCATACAGCGCACGAATGCCGTCCTCGCCCTCGTGTTCGGCTGCAACCGCACGCAGCAGCGCATCGGTATCGCGCAACTGTGTGCCGGGCGGCAGTTTCACGGTCAACTCGAAACGATCTTGCGCAAGCTGCGGGATCAGATCCACGCCGAGCATCGGCACCAGCGCCATCGTCGCGGCGAACGCCGCCGCCGCGATGCCGAGCACCAGCCCGGGACGATGCAATGCGCCGGGCAATGTCCGCGCATAGGCGTTGGCCATGATGTCGTAAGGCATCATCACGACCGCGCCGATGCGCGACAGCGCGCCCCCCACGGCCCAGGCAAGGCCTTGCCAGAGCTTTGTCAGGCTCCAGCCCAGCGCAAAAACCACGGTACCCACGGCTTTCTTGATGCCACGCGACAGCGCCGCCAACGCGCGCAACGGTGCGCTGCGCGGACGCCATTCCGGCGCGGGCGCTTCCTCGGGGAATTGCAACGGCGCGCGTGTCTTGAGCGAAGACAGCATCGGGATCAAGGTCAACGACACCGCCAGCGACATCAGGATCGCGATGGACACGGTCAATGCCTGATCGCGGAACAACTGGCCTGCCACGCCTTCGACGAACACCAGCGGCAGGAACACCGCAACGTTGGTCAACGTGGAGGCAACCACCGCCATGCCGACTTCACGCGTACCTTCCACTGCCGCTCGCAACACGCCCAGGCCACGCTCGCGTGCCTTGGCGATGGATTCGAGCACGACGATGGAATCGTCCACCACCAAACCTGTCGCCAAGGCCAAACCGCCGAGCGACATCACGTTGAGCGAAAGCCCGAAGCGGCCCATGAAGAAGAACGTGGCGATGATCGACACCGGCAGCGACAGCGAGATCACGAACGTGCTCCAGCCATCACGCAGGAAGAAAAAGATCATCAGGATGGCCAGCGTGCCGCCGATCAGCGCATCCACGCGCACTTCATGCAGTGCCTTGCGGATGAAGATGGCCTGGTCTTCGATCACGCTGAGTTCGGTGCCCGGTGGCAGCGCCTTGCGTGCGGCATCCAGTGCCACATGCACCGCATCGGCAACGCTCACGGTGTTGGCGTCGCCTTCCTTGTAGATCGCAAGCTCGACCGCTTCGACCGCGCCGAGCCGGATGATCGCCTCGCGCTCCTTGTAGCCCTGCTCCACCGTGGCGATGTCACGCAAACGAATCGGCAAACCGCCGCCCGGAGCGCTCGAATCGCCCTGCGCCGCCGCGTTCGCGGCGGCTGCCGCGGCCGCAGCTTCCGCCGACATGGCGGCAATGCGCGAGGCCGCGGCGGCAGCTTCCTGTGCCGCCGCATTGCCACCGCCCGAGCTGCCGCCGGTGATGAGCAGGTCGCGCATCTGCTCCACCGTCTCGAACTGGTTGATAGTGCGCACCAGATAGCGCTGGCTGCCTTCTTCCAGACGACCCGCGGAAATGTTGACGTTTTCCTGTGCCAGCCGATTGATGACGGTATCCAGCGGCAGACGGAGCTGGGCCAGGCGGTTCTGGTCGATCAGCACCTGCACTTCATCTTCCAGACCACCACCGACCTTGACCGCCGCCACGCCCGCAACCGGTTCCAGCCGCTTCTTCAGCTCGTCATCGGCATAGCGGCGCAGACGCATCAGCTCGGCATCCGGCTGCGCGCCGTCCTTGCCCGTCAGCACCAGCCGCAGGATCGGTTCGGTGGAGGGATTGAAGCGCAACAGCACCGGCGGTTTGACCTCCAGCGGCAAGCGCAGGGTTTCCAGTTTGTCGCGCACTTCGAGGCTGGCCTGGTCCATGTCGGTGCCCCAGGCGAACTCCAGCACCACATCGCTCTGACCGGTACGCGATACCGATTTGAGCTTGCGCAAGCCCTTGACCACGCCTACGGCTTCTTCGACCGGGTCACTGACCAGCGCCTCGATCTCCAGCGGCGCGGCGCCGGTGTATTCGGTGCGTACCGTCAGTGTCGGATAGGAAAGATCGGGCAGCAGGTTGACCTTGAGGTCGCCCAGCGCGATCAGGCCGAACAACACCACGGTCAGTGTCGCCATCGCCACGGTGACGCGGCGGCGCACGGAAAATTCGGCAAGGCCGCCACCGGGGCCTTGCGTGGATGAAACCGGGGCGGCGTTCATCAGTAGTCCGTCGTGCTGACGTCACCGCTCGCCGATTCATCGGCGACCGATGCTTCCGACTGGCCGATCACCTCGACCGCAGCACCATCGCGCAAGGCGACCTTGCCGGTGGTGACGACCAGATCACCCTGCGACAAGCCGGCACGGATTTCAGCCACTTCACCGGAGAGGTAGCCCACCTGCACCGGAGTGCGCACGGCCTTGCCGTCCTGCACGCGATACACCGCAGCCTCGCCCTCGCCCTCCAGCAACGCGATGCGCGGCACCGTCAGCACATCCTCGCGCTGATCGAAAACCACGCCAATGCGGCCGAACATGCCGGGACGCAGGCGCGCATCGGGAGAAAACGTGCAGATCACGCGGAACGTGCCGCTGCCGGCGTCGATCACCGGACTGATGCGATCGATGCTTCCCGCGAACGTGACGCCGGGCAATGCATCCACCTGCATGCTCACCGGTGCGCCGGCGTGCATCGTCGCGATTTCCCGCTCGGGCACGTTGAGCGTGGCTTCCAGACGCGAGGTATCGACGATGCGAAACAAGGTGGAATTCAGTTGGATGAGGTTGCCGACCTTGGCCGAGCGCTGCGCGATCACGCCGGAAATCGGAGCGACGATGTCGGTGTAGGAAAGCTCCAGCCTGGCCATGTCATAGATGGCGCGCTGCGTGTCCACGTCGTAGCGGATTTTCTCGTACAGATCCGCGGCCACCAGTTTGCGCTCATAAAGCTCCTTCGAGCGCGCCATTTCCGCTTCGAGCTTGCGCAACAGCGCTTCGGCGCGGCGCACTTCCAGACGCGGGCGCTCGGGATCGATCTTGGCCAGCACCTGGCCGGCCTTGACGCGATCACCCTCTTCCACCATCAGGCGCAACAACACGCCCGAAGTCTTGGACACCACTTGGGCTTCGTTCGGCGCCTCCAGCGCGGCAGTGGCCTGATAACTGGCGCTGATCTGGCGCAATGCGGCAACCGCGGTTTCCACCGTCACGGCCGTGCGTTCGGCAGCGCCTTTGCCAGCACTCTTCGCATCCGCCGGGCCTTTCCCCTCGCCACCACCACAGGCCGCAAGAACAAGGGCGCTTGCCAGCACGAGCGGAACCCAGCGCAAGCGTGAGGAGAACAGGAAGTGCGGGGGTTTCATGGCTGTACTCGAATTGTGTCTGTGTGTGTTAGTAAACTACTACACCGAATCATTTACTGTAAAGCACGACTGAATCGACCCTCCACCGCAGCCGGATGAGCCGGGCTCTTGCGACAGGCGGGAAATATCGTGCCGATCGGCAAGTCGGCGCGCGCAGTGTCGTCACAACGGGAACGCATTGCGCGTGTCGCAAGTCACGATGAGTCCACACGGCGATGAATGTGACGGGTCGCAACGCAACCCGATGAGCCATCCGCGAGGGCTTCAGGCCAGTGGCGCGCCGAAAAGATCGGTGGCACAGCACAGTTTCACCGGCGCGAAACTGCGGCGATGCTCGGGGCACGGGCCATGTTCGCGCAACGCCGCCAGATGCTCGACGGTGCCATAGCCTTTGTGGCGAGCAAAGCCGAAGTGCGGCCAGCGTTCGTGCAGTTCCAGCATCAACCGGTCACGGGTGACCTTGGCCAGAATCGAGGCGGCACCGATGCTGGCATCGCGCGCATCGCCACCGACCCACGCCTCGCCGGGACATGGCAAGTCGGGCGGGATGCGATTGCCATCGATGCGGGCAAGCGTGGCGGGAATGGCCAACCCACGCACCGCCTCGCGCATGCCGTGCATCGTGGCCTGGAAGATGTTGAGACGATCGATCTCTTCCACCGCGATCACGCGGATGCACAATGCAGCGGCACGTTCACGGATGATCGGGAACAAGGCCTCGCGGCGACGCTCGCTGAGCGCTTTGGAATCACCAATGCCTTCGATCGGCCGGGCCGGGTCGAGGATCACCGCTGCCACCACCAGCGGGCCGGCCAGCGGGCCGCGGCCCGCTTCGTCCACGCCGGCGATCCTGCTCGTTTCAGCGTGCATGCAGCAATTCAGCGATGGCATCGGCCGCGCGAGCCGAAGCATCGCAGCGCAGTTGCGCATGGATGCCGGCAAAGCGCGGCATGAGTGCCGCACTGCGGGCGGGTTCGGCGAACCAGGTCAGCACTGCGGCAGCGATCTTTTCCGGGGTGCAATCGTGCTGCATCAACTCGGGCACCACGGCCTCGCCAGCCAAAGCGTTGGGCAGGCTGTAGCGATCGGTTTTGAGCAGTCCGAGCCCCTTGACGATGGCATAGGTGAGGCCAGCGATGCGGTAGGCCACCACCATCGGCCGCTTGGCAAGCATGGCTTCCAGTGTGGCGGTGCCTGAGGCCAGCAGCACCACGTCGGCCGCGATCATTGCCTCGCCCGCGCGCCCGTCGACCACATGCACCGGCACCGGTGGCCGGGCCTGCGACAGCATCGCATCGATGGCGTCGCGGCAGGCGGCATTGGCCGCCGGCAAGACGACTTCGATAGCGGGATGCTTGGCCGCGATGATCGGCAAGGCCGCGAGGAAGATCGGCAACAGGCGCTGGATTTCCCCGAGCCGGCTGCCCGGCAACAGCGCCAGCAACGACACCTCCTGCCCCAGCCCGAGTGCCACGCGGGCGGCGGCACGATCAGGCACCATCGGCATCGCATCCGCCATCGGATGACCGACGAAACGCGCATCCACGCCATGCGCGGCATAGATCGGCGGCTCCATCGGAAACAGGCACAACACCTGGTCGGCACTGTGTCCGATCTTCGCCGCACGCCCGGCGCGCCACGCCCAGACCGAGGGGCTGACATAGTGCACGGTGCGCAAACCACGATGCTTGAGCCAGCGCTCCACCGGCAGATTGAAATCCGGTGCGTCGATGCCGATGAACACATCGGGCTGCCAGTCCAGCACGCGCTGGCGGAACGTCTTGCGCAGCTTCAGCAGGCGCGGCAGGTGCGCCAGCACTTCGGTCAGGCCCATCACCGCCAGCTCCGAGCAATCGTGCCAGGCGTCAAAACCCTGGGCCCGCATTTTCGGCCCGCCGATGCCGGCCAATTGCGCGTCAGCAAAGCGCTCGCGCAAGCGCGCGATCAAGCCGGCACCGAGCAAGTCGCCGGAGGCCTCGCCTGCGCACAGCGCAATGCGAAGCGCGCGATTCCGCTCCCCAACCATCACCGCAGCAGCGGACGCTCGCCGCCGTCGATGAACGCCAGCATCGCGCGCACGTCGTCACTGCCTTCGGCTATGTCCACCAATGCGGCACGGGCTTCCTGGAGCCGGGTCTCGCCCATGTAGAGCGCACGGTAGGCGCGCTTGATCGCGGCGATGCGCTCGGCATCGAAGCCGCGACGCTTCAGCCCTTCGGCATTGATGCCGCGCGGGCGGGCGTATTTGTCTTGCGCCACCATCAGGAAAGGCGGCACATCGCCGTTGACGAAGGCACCCATGCCGATGAAGGCGTGATCACCAATGCGGCAGAACTGATGCACACCGGCGAATCCGCTCAGGATGACGTGATTTCCGATGGTCACATGCCCGGCCAGCGTGGCGTTGTTGGAGAAGACGCAGTCATCGCCGACCTGGCAATCATGTGCAACGTGGCAGTACGCCAGAATCCAGTTGCGATGCCCGACGCGAGTGATGCCGCCGCCCTCGCCCGTGCCACGGTTGATGGTGACAAATTCGCGGATCAGATTGCCGTCGCCGATCTCCAGCTCGACGCGCTCGCCACGGTATTTCTTGTCCTGGGGCGGGCCGCCGATGGCGGCATGTCCCTGGAGCACATTGTCGCGCCCGATCCGGGTCGGCCCCTCCACGGAGCAATGCGGGCCGATGTGGGTGCCGTCGCCGATCACGACCTCCGGGCCGATCACGCAAAGCGGCCCGATCTGGACATTTTCGCCCAGCTCCGCGCCCGGATCGACCACGGCGGAGGGATGGATGTCGACGCCGGCCACGATCATGCGCTCCGTTCGGCGCAGAGGATTTCCGCGCTCGCCACTTCCTGCCCTTGGACCAGTGCACGGCACGCATACAGGCCCATGCGACGCAGCATGCGCTTTTGTTCCACTTCCAGCACGAGTTGGTCACCCGGCCCGACCATGCGCGAGAAGCGCGCCTTGTCCACCTTGACCAGATACGAAGGCTGCGGCGGCTTGGCGTCGCCATCGGTGAGTTCGGAAAGCCGCGTGAGCAGACCGCAGGCTTGCGCCATCGCCTCCACGATCAACACGCCCGGCATCACCGGATGGCCGGGGAAATGCCCCTGGAAGAAAGGTTCGTTGATCGTGACGTTCTTGATCGCACTCAGGCGTTGATGCGGCACAAGTTCCACCACGCGATCCACCAGCAGGAACGGATAGCGGTGCGGCAACAGCGACTGGATACGGGTGACATCGACGGGAAGTACGATGGCCGGTGCGGAATCTGTCATCAGGTTTGAGCTCCAAGGCGCGGCCGACGGGTATGCGGCCTGGATGGCCGGGCATGATCGCATGTGCCTGCTCGCGCATCCAAACCATTCCGCGCAGGTTGGCCCGCGATGCGGCAGGATGACGCGGATGCCCTGCCATGCACCACGCCCCGCGCCCGCCGGAAAACCCACGAAAATGTCGAAGAACAACCCTGTCGCGGCGTACGTCTACAAGAATCGCCTCATCGCCAAGCGCATCCTCGCCTCACTCACCCGCGCCCTGCCTGCCTCCTGGGGCCGGATGCTCAGGACGATGGCTGAAAAGGCCGCGTTCCGGCTCACGCCGGAATATCAGGGCGACACACTGCCGCCCATCTTCCATTACTGGTCGGAAAATCATGTCGCCCCGCTGCTCAAGCGGCACGGCTTCGCCTCGCCGGAGGATTTCTATCTCAAGCGCATCGAGGCCGAGCGCACGCTCAAGCGCCGCGAATTGCGGATCCTCAGCATCGGCTCGGGCGCCTGCCATCTGGAAATCGAACTGGTGAAGAAACTGCGCGAACTCGGGCACAACCCGCATCTGGAATGTCTGGATCTGAACGGCGCGCTGATGCGCTCGGCAATGCAGGCGGCCGAAGCGGCGGGCGTGGCCGATGGCATGAGTTTCACCGCCTCCGACGCCAACGACCTGGCGCTGCCAAGAACGGCCGACGTGGTGATCGCCAACCAGTTCCTCCACCATGTGGAAAACCTCGAAGGGCTGGCATCGTGGGTGGCACAAACACTGGCACCCGATGGTGTGCTGCTGACATCGGACGTGATCGGAAGGAACGGCCACCTGCTCTGGCCCTCGGTGGAAGCCATCGTGCAGGCGCACTGGTTGAAACTACCGGCGGAAAAGCGGCTGGATCGTTTCACCAACAAAACCACCACGCGCTACCACGCCGAAAACCACGCGGCCTATTCCAACGAAGGCATCCGCGCCCAGGACATCGTCGGCGTGCTGCTGGAAATGCTGGATTTCGAGGTTTTCCTGACCTATTCGGCGGCGATCATTCCCTTCGTGGAGCGGCGCATCGGATTCAATATCGACCCCACCTCGGCCGCCGACTGCGGGTTCATCGAGCGCATTGCGCAAGAGGATGAAACCCATCTGCGCGCCGGGCATTACCCGGCGGCGAACATGCTCGCCGCGCTTCGCCCCAAGGGTGCGGTGACGAGCGAAACCTTCGACCCGGTATCTCCCGGGCAACACGCATCCATGATCGAGCGCGAAATCCGGGCGCTTGGATAGTCGCCAAACCTCATGAATCGGTGAACGCCACGCCGTGGCGTTCACCCGCTCCTGACACGCTTAAGCACCTTGCCCGCTCAGACGGATGCAGATCATGAATTGCTCCGTGCAACCGGCAGCCCTCGCCTGACCGTGCGCGCAACGCCTGCACAAGAGGCGTTGTACGCACGGCCATCACAGCGATCAGGCGAACGGCCCATCCAGCACGATGTTGGCATCGCGATCCGGGCCGGTGGAAACCATTGCCAGCGGGCAACCCACCAGTTCTTCCAACGCACGCAGATAGGCGCGGGCGGCCGGCGGCAGCTTGTCCCACTCGGTGATGTTGTGGGTAGATTCGCTCCAGCCCGGGAATTCCAGATACACCGGCTCGCACTCGTCCCAGCCTGCGGCATCCAGCGGCGCGTACTCGGTTTCCTTGCCGCGATAGCGGTAGGCAATGCACATCTTCAGGCTCGGCAACCCATCGAGCACGTCAAGCTTGGTCACGCACAGGCCGGTGATGCCGTTGATGGCAACAGCACGCTTGAGTGCCACGATGTCGATCCAGCCACAACGACGTGGACGCCCGGTGGAAGCACCGAACTCGGCGCCCCGCTGGCGGATTTCCTCGCCCAGCGCATCGTTGAGCTCGGTCGGGAACGGGCCACTGCCCACGCGGGTGGCATACGCCTTGGCAATGCCGAGCACGTAGTCGATGGCATCCGCGCCCACGCCCGTGCCGGCCAGCGCGCCGCCGGTGGTGGTGTTGGAGCTGGTGACATAGGGATAGGTGCCGTGGTCGATATCCAGCAACGCACCCTGCGCACCCTCGAAGAGCACGCGCTTGCCCTCGCGGCGCAACTGGTGAAGCAAGCCGGAGACATCGGACTTCATCGGCTCCACGTAGTCGGCAAATTCCAGTGCCTCGTCCAGCGTGCGCTGGTAATCCACTGCCTCAACGCCCAGATACTGGGTCAGCACGAAATTATGGTAGTCCAGCGTGCTACGCAGCTTTTCCGCCAGTTCCTTCGGATAGTGCAGATCGGCCACGCGGATGCCACGGCGCGCCACCTTGTCTTCATAGGCCGGGCCGATGCCGCGCCCGGTAGTGCCGATGGCCTTGCCGCCGGCGGCCTTCTCGCGCGCCTGATCCAGCGCAACGTGATACGGCATGATGAGTGGCGTGGCGGGTGAAATCTTCAGGCGCGAGCGCACCTCGATGCCTTCGGCTTCCAGTTCGTCGATTTCCTTGCGCAGTGCCGCCGGCGACAGCACCACGCCATTGCCGATCAGGCACAACACGCCGGAGCGCAGAATGCCGGAGGGAATCAGGTGCAACACCGTCTTCTTGCCGCCGATCACCAACGTATGGCCGGCATTGTGTCCACCCTGGAAACGAACCACGGCAGCCACTTGTTCGGTGAGCAGATCCACGATCTTGCCCTTGCCTTCATCGCCCCACTGGGCGCCCAGTACCACGACTGACTGACTCATTTTCGACAACTCCTTCATCGATACGGCAACTTCATCGGGAAGTGCGCCGCAAGAAAAGAAAACGCCCTCGCCCAGTCTCCCGCCAAGTCTCCACCGGCACGCATCGGGCGCTCCGGAGTGTCGTGAAACCTGCTCGAAAGCATGTGCCCAGACGCGAAAAAAGCCAGGGCAACCCCGGCTTTTTCGCATTATCCCCCAATCGCAAGCGGGATGTCGTAAAACCCGTGCCTCCGTTCATGCGGGCGGCAAAAAACGCGTACGCCCGAGCGCGAGTTGCGCACCAACAAGGCGCAGTCTGCCGGCCTGCCGGAACATGAAGCATCGAAAACGCCGGAACGTCCCGGCTGAACACCTTGAGCACGATTCCTCTACCATCAACCCCGCAACACGGCCTGATGCGTTTGCACAGTCTGCCCCACACTTTCGGAGACTTGCCATGGTGCTTCGTCCTGTCCTGATGATTTCCCTGATCTGCGCCTTGTCGGCCTGCACACCTGAGGCGCCCTCATCGACGCCGACGCCATCGACGCCATCCGCGCAGCTTTCAACATCCGCACAACCTGCAAATGACACGCCAGCCAGTGCCGATATCAACACCGTGCTGCCCGCCTACCACTGGCAACTGCAATCGGCCACGGCCGCCGATGGCAGCCGGATCGACGCGCTGTTCCCGGATGCGGACAACCCCATTCAACTGGACTTCGCCGATGGTCGAATCAGCATTTCCAATGCCTGCAACCGCATGAACGGCGGTTACCGCGTCGACGGCACCTCGTTGCGGATCGATCAAATGGTTTCCACCAAGATGGCCTGCCCCGACCCGTCGATGGCGGCCGAATCGGCCATTTCCGAGCGCTTGAGCGCCAGCACCCTGACCCTTGAGCTGAGCCACGGCACACCGCCGCTGCTGGACCTGACCACCGCCCTCGGCGATGTCCTGAACTTCCAGGGTTGGGCCACACCCGCAACACGATTCGGCACGCCGGCAGAGCGCGTCTTTCTCGAAGTTGCGCCAGAACGAGTGACCTGCCCTCACCCGCTGATACCCGATCACCAATGCCTGCACGTGCGCGAAATCACCTACGACGACAACGGCCTGAAAACGTCCGAGGGCGAGTGGCAATTTTTCTACGATGCCATCGAGGGCTACACCCACGAGCCCGGTATTCGCAACGTTCTGCGATTGAACCGCCATCGCATCCCCAATTCACCTGCCGATGGCTCATCGCTGGCATACGTGCTGGACATGGTGGTGATGTCCGAGAAAGTGGATTCGGAAAAATCCGAACCGTGATCCCGCACTGCACTCGCGGACGCGCGATCGTTTCGATGAAAACCATCGCGCGACATTCCCCCGACAATAAAAAGCCCGGCAAACGCCGGGCTTTTTCGCAATTTGCCGCAACGCTTGAGATCAGGCCGCTGCGACAACACGGCGTGCCTGCTTCGTGTCGATTCCGATGCCTGCATCACCCGGCATCACACTTCGGGCCAGTTCCAGGTAGCGAGGCCGGAGCGAGGAATGGCCAGGAGAGTGTGGGGCCAAGTCGGGCGGCTGGCGAGGTCCGCGGGCTTCCGCAGGAACCCCCAACAACACGCGGGAACCCACGCGATCAGGCAAGAAAAAACCCCAACCGAGAACGGTTGGGGTTTCATTATTGGTGGAGGGGCAGTGCAATTGGAGGGGGTCGCTGCGTAGGGCCGTGTGACCCCCATCCTGCAGCGTGACCTGATTGGGTCAAGGCCG
>JAEXRB010000089.1 GCA_023438325.1 Pseudomonadota bacterium
GCCGCGCCGCGAAGCGGCGTCGGCTTGAATGAATTGTTAGATGCCAGCCCGATCAATGTGCGCTGACCTTGGATAGCAGATTTAGAACGGCGACGCCACTAACGATAAGTCCCATGCCAACGAACGCCCACAAGTCTAGTTTCTGGCCATGGAAGATCCAAGCGATAGCTGCCACAAGTACGATGCCGAGGCCAGCCCAAACAGCATAAGCAATGCCGACCGGGATGGACTTGATTGCGAGAGAGAGGAAATAGAACGCAAGCCCGTAGCCAGCCACAACTACAACAGAAGGAACTAACTTGGTGAATCCATGGCTGGACTTCAGTGCGGAAGTTGCGACGACCTCACCAAATATTGCAATAGCCAGAAAGAGCCAGTTCTTCACGTGCAATCTCCTCTACGGTATGAAGGATAAATAGTGGTGGCTATGAGTTGCCAAAAACAGTCTTGCGGCTGTCGATTTTCTGTGAGCATACGCAACGCCAAATCTGGCATCTAACTACTATTCGACCCCACGTTTCAGTCTAATCCGTCAGCCTAACCTGGTAGTTTACGGATTGGGTATGGGAGAAATCCCATCTAAAACAAGGAGGTGTTCCTGTGGATCAGCCTAACTCGTCCGCCTAATCTTGAGGTGCTTTCTCGGGGGCGAGGGTGGCTGGGTTATGGCAGGATCGTCACACAGGATGATAGGCGTGGCAAGGCAGGCAGGGGCATCGGGTACGCGCCCGCCAGTATCTGCTGGATATGTCTCGCGACACTTTCGCCTACTACCATTGTTCCCCGTTGCGGCAGTGCCGCGAATGCCTCTGTGGAGTCGATCCGATGCGCTGTTTCCTTTCGTTCTGCATGGCGCTGTTGCTGGCACTTCCCGCCGCTGCGGGGCCTTCGTCCTACGAGCCATCCATCGAACACCAGCGCCAGGCGCGTGAGGAAGGCTTGAAGCGTCCGCTCGGCTGGCTGTCGCTGGTGGGCTTGCACTGGATCGAGCCGGGGCGGCACACGGTGGGTTCGGCGGCGGACAATGGCATCAAGCTGGCAGTGGGGCCGGCGCATCTGGGCACGCTGGTGCTGGTCGATGACACGGTGACGCTGGAGCCTGCGTCCGATGCGGTGTTTCATGTCGATGGCGCGGCTGTCGATGGTGCGTTCGTGCTGAAAGCCGACAGCAGTGGCACGCCGACGCAGGTGACATTCGACGAGGGCCGCAGCGGTTTCAATCTGATCGAACGTGTCGGACGGTTCGCGTTGCGGGTGCGCGATTCGCAGGCGCGGGCGTTACGCGAGTTTGCCGGGCTGGATTTCTATCCCGTCGATGCAGTTTGGCGGGTGGAGGCGCGGTTCGAGCCGCACCCGCAAGGCAGCACCATCGAGATCGCCAATGTCATCAATCAGCTCCAGCCGATGCCCAACCCCGGCGTGCTGGTCTTCGAGCGCGATGGAAAGACCTATCGGATCGAGGCCGTCGGCAATGACGATGGCAGCCTTTTTCTGATCTTCGCCGATCGCACTTCAGGCCGCGAAACCTATGGCGCGGGGCGTTTTCTCGATACCGCAGCGCCACAAGATGGCAAGGTGACGGTGGATTTCAATCTCGCCTACAACCCGCCATGCGCCTTCAACGACTATTCCACCTGTCCGCTGCCACCGCCGGAAAATCGGTTGGATCTGGCGGTGACAGCGGGCGAAAGGAAATACATCCGGGCGCCATGATAGGCGCTGCATGTCATTCGAAATCGTCGAAGAACACGGTGTGCCCTGCACCCGGCGCGAGTGTCCAGCCAATGTCTCGCAGCAGATCAGGGGTGAGATCGAGGTGGTCGAACAGCGCGGTGTTGATCAAGGGCAGCATCAGCATCCGGCCACGGGCAGCGGTGCTGAAATGCATCACCGACGAGCCGCTGCTGAGCGTGGCCGGTGCGTGAATCTGCGCCATGCCGTTGCGAGCGCCCGCATCGGGTTGGCCGGGGACAAAATCCAGCGTGAACACGGTGCCCGGCGCGGTTTGGATTTGCGCTTTCACTTGCTGTGCCAGCGCATGGGCCAGCGCCACGCTGGGGCGTGTGAGGGTGTAGTCGTTGCCGGAGAGAATCGGCACGGGCGTGCTGCCTTCAGGCGTGATGTTGCCGATCATCACGGCGATGGCGCCGGCCTGTTCGGCGTGGCGTGATTTGATGTGGAACAGGCAGGTACCGCGATCGATCAACACGATCTTTCCCGCCACCTGTGCGGCATTGCTCAAGGGTGCACAGGCATCGGCGGGCGTGGCGGCCACGACTTGCCCGGAGAGCCCCTCGCGTGGCACCAGCGCGCCAAAGGTGGCCGGTTGCACCACGCCGTTCAATGGCGTGGCACCCGAGCGCAGGCGCAGTGGAGGACGCACGTAGGAAGGCAGCGCGTATTGCACGTGGCTTCCGGCCCAGACGAGGTTGGGATCGTTGGTGGCCGAGGCGGTGCGCTGGGCGTTGTTCATTTCGTCCCAGAAGCGTGCCTGTTGCAGATCGAACAGGAACAGATCGTAGATCGTGGCTGAATCCAGAAACTGCTCGCCGTTGGCGAGGTTGGTGGCGGTGTAGGAGGCCAGCCCGTGGGCCAGTTCATGCAGCACCAACGGCAGCAGCGGGAAACGGTCGTCGGGTGGCGCGATGGTCGGATCCAGGCCGTACCAGAACCCGTTGTAGTTGGTCAGGCAGCCGGGCGTCAGATCCATCTGTGGGTTGAATTTCGCCTGGATTTCCGGGGTTTCCGGTTGCATCGTGTCGCCGGCCAGCGCATTGCGCAGGGCGACCGGATACAGCACGTTTGGCCGGGGTGCGTTCGGAAAGTTGTACCAGACCGACATCGGCCCGGCGAAG
>JAEXRB010000160.1 GCA_023438325.1 Pseudomonadota bacterium
CCTTGCTGGAGAAGGAGCAGGACGTGGTTCGCGGCTTGGTCGAGGACATGGATCGCACCCTCACTCCGCAGGAACGCCGCACGGGCCTTGCGCGCATGCGCTCGGCAATCACCGCCGCCTGGCAAACCGCCGAAAGCCCGCCGGTCAAACCCACCGTGGCCGACGAACTGGAACACGTGGGCTTCTACCTCTCCGAGCCTCTCTATCGCGTGTTGCCGGTGTTCTACGAAACCTTCGCCGACGCCATGGAAGAAGTCTACGGCGAACGCCCGACACTGCCTTGCGTGCTGCGTTTCGGCTCATGGGTGGGCGGCGACATGGATGGCAATCCGAACGTCGGCGCCGACACCATCGCCGCCACACTCGCCACCCAGCGCAGCAGCATCCTGCGCGCATACCGTCGCGACCTGGCGAAACTGTCGCGCACCTTGAGCCAGTCTCCCGAACGCGTGGGCATCGACGCTGCCATCGCTACTCGCAGCGAAGACTACCGCGCACGCTTTCCCGATGCCGCCGCACGGCTGCGCACACGCAACACCGACATGCCCTATCGCACCCTGCTCGCGTTGATCGACGCACGCCTGGAAGCCACCGATATCGGTGCAGCGCATGCCTACGCCGGCCCGCAGGAGTTCCTCGACGATCTGCACCTGATCTCCGCCAGCCTCAGCGCGAACCGTGGCGAACACGCCGGGGGCTTTGCGCTCGATCGCGTACGCAGACGTGTCCGCGCCTTCGGCTTCCACCTGGCCACGCTCGATGTGCGGCAGGACTCATCCGTGCACGAACAAGCACTGGCGATCTGTCTTGACGATGCCGACTTTGCCGCACGCCCGATCAACGAGCGCATCGCACGTCTCACCGAAGTGCTCACCCATGGCACGCGCATGCCGGACATCGACGCCCTGCCCGAGCCCGCACGCGGCACGCTGACGGTGTTCCGCACCCTGACACAGGCACGCCGCAGCTGCGGCGACGTCGCACTCGGGCCATACATCGTCAGCATGAGCCGCAGTGCCGCCGATGCCCTCGCGGTGCTGGCCCTGGCGCAGCTTTCCGGCGATGACGACGGCGCGCTGGACGTGGCGCCCCTGTTTGAAACGGTTGCCGATCTGGATGCCGCGCCCGAGGTGCTGCGCGCCCTTCTCACCGACCCGCGCTATCGCGCCCATGTGAGCACGCGTGGCGAGCGGCAGATGGTGATGCTCGGCTATTCGGACAGCTCCAAGGACGCCGGCATGCTGGCCTCGCGCTTTGCCTTGCAGCAGGCCCAGATCGCCTTGCTGGCCGTGGGAAAGCAATTCGGCGTGCGCATCGCCTTCTTCCATGGTCGTGGCGGCTCGATCAGCCGCGGCGGCGGCAAGACCGAGCGCGCCGTGATTGCCGCACCGCGTGGCAGCATCGCAGGCTTCCTGCGCGTGACCGAACAGGGCGAAGTCATCCATCGCAAATACGGCATCCGTGCGCTGGCACTGCGCAACATGGAGCAAACCGTGAGTGCGGTGCTGCGCGCCAGCCTGCGCCCGCGCCCGCCCGAACCGCGCGAGGCGCAGTGGCGTGAATGGACTCGCGACATGGCCGCTGTATCACGCGAGGCCTATCGCGCACTTGTGCATGACGATGCAAACTTCCCGGCCTATTTCCGCGACGCCACCCCCATCGACCTGATCGAGCGCCTGCGCCTGGGCTCGCGCCCGGCCAAGCGCGCCGGAACCGGTGACATCGGCTCGCTGCGCGCCATCCCGTGGGTGTTCGCCTGGTCGCAGAACCGCTGCAATCTCACCGCCTGGTATGGCGTGGGTACCGGCCTTGCGCACGGCATCGCCAAATACGGACAGGCGGCGATGGCGGAAATGACCAGCGACTGGCCCTTCTTCGCCGCACTGATCGATGATCTGGACATGGTGCTGGCCAAATCCGATCTCGCCATCTTCGAGGGATACTCGCAACTGTCCGACGCGCATCACGCCACGTTCTATCCACGCATTGCCGCCGAGTTCGCCCGCGCCCGCGATGCGGTACTGGCATTGCATGGCAGCGATGAACTGCTGGCGCGCGACCTGCGCCTGCGACGCTCGATCCGGCTGCGCAACCCCTATGTCGATCCGATCAACCTGCTGCAACAAGATCTTCTGCGCCGCTGGCGCGCAGCGGAGCGGCCGGAAGATGCCGATTACCGCGCTCTGGTCGCCACCGTGAATGGCATCAGCGCAGGCGTGCAGAACACCGGTTGAGACAAGGCTGCCTGAAACGAAAACGGCCCCGCACAAGCGGGGCCGTTTCTTCATCGTGACGCGGTGAAAGATCAGGCGACAAGCAGCGCCTTCATCTTCTTCATGGCATTCGCCTCGATCTGGCGGATGCGCTCGGCCGAAACGCCGTATTCGTCAGCCAGTTCCTGCAGGGTCACCTTGTTGTCATCATCCAGCCAGCGGCGGCGGATGATGTCGCGCGAGCGTGCATCCAGACGCGCAAGGCCTTCGCGCAACAGTTCGAGCTGGTTGCCTTCTTCGTCATCGCTGGCATAAAGCTGGGCCGGGTCGGCGTTGGCGGCTACCAGATAGGCCGTCGGTGCGGGCGGTGCATTGTCGTCATCGTCCGTCGGGGCATCGAAGCCGATGTCGCGGCCGGACAGGCGCGCTTCCATTTCCAGCACTTCGGACTCGGGCACGTTCAAGTCGCGCGCCACGGCCTGCACTTCGGCATGGTTCATCCAGCCCAGGCGCTGCTTGCTCTTGCGCAGGTTGAAGAACAACTTGCGCTGCGCCTTGGTGGTAGCCACTTTCACGATGCGCCAGTTCTTCAGGATGAACTCGTGCATTTCGGCACGAATCCAATGCACGGCAAAGCTCACCAGACGCACACCCTGCGAAGGGTCGAAACGCTTGACTGCCTTCATCAGGCCGATGTTGCCTTCCTGGATCAGGTCGGCCATTTGCAGGCCGTAGCCGCTGTAACCGCGCGCCACGTGTACTACGAAGCGCAGATGCGAGAGCACCAGCGAGCGGGCCGCGGTGAGATCCTGGTCGTCGATGAAGCGGTGTGCGAGATCCTGCTCTTCCTCGACGCTGAGGACGGGGATCTGATAAACCGCTCCGATGTAGGCGTCGAGCGAACCCAGCGCGCTGGGAATCGGCAGATTGTTTGCCACCAGAGTGTTGTTCATGGGGAAGCTCCTGTCGGTGGTTCTGCTGGAAGTTTAGCAGTCTGGGTATTGGAGTGCTAAAGCGTGCCGAAGTTCCCGGTTCAAACACCTTCAGATTGGCGCTGCAATGCCATTCTGCAACATGTGCAGTTCGGCGGTTCAGGCAATCGACAGCATTGCCTCCACCTGCGCGCGCGACGGCAGGCTCCAATCGATCGGGGCCATGCCATGCCGAGTCAAGTATTGGTTGGTGGCGGAAAAGTGACCGCATCCGATGAAGCCGCGATAGGCCGACAGCGGCGAAGGATGCGGCGCCCGCAACACGCGGTGGCGACGGGCATCGATGAACTGACCCTTCTTCTGCGCATAGCTGCCCCAGAGCAGGAACACGAGGTTTTCGCGTTCTTCGGCCAGCCGTGCGATTGCCTGATCGGTGAAGCCCTCCCAGCCCTTGCCTTGATGTGCGCCGGCACGCGCCTGCTCCACCGTCAGCACGGCATTGAGCAGGAGCACGCCACGCTGCGCCCACGGCAACAGGCAGCCATGATCGGGGCGCGGAATGTGCAGATCGCGCTCGATCTCGGCAAAGATGTTCTGCAGCGACGGCGGCACCGGCACACCGGGCAATACCGAGAAACACAGGCCATGCGCCTGGCCGGGGCCGTGGTAAGGATCCTGCCCGAGGATGACGACCTTTACCTGTTCAAACGGCGTGGCATCCAGCGCCGCGAAGATCTGCCGCGCCGGCGGGTAGATCGTCTTGCCGCGTTCGCGCTCGTGCAGCAGGAACTCGCGCAGACGAGCCATCCCGGGTTCGTCGAAGGCTGCCCGCAGGCGGGACTTCCAGCCCGGCTCAAGGCGGATGCGGTCTTCCGGCCCACTCACGTTGCGGCAGTGGCACTACGCTCTCGCATCAGGCGTCCGACGCGCAGCTGGAAGATCAGCTTGGTGATGAGGAGGCGCTCTTCGATGGGTTTCTGCACCAGATCGTTGGCTCCGACTTTCAGCAGCGCGCTCTGGTTGGCTGGATTGTCGTCGCCGGTCATGACCAGGATCGGCAACAACCCCTTGCCATAGCCGTATTCGGCGCCGCGCAGGCGTTCAAGCATGTCTTTGCCGGTAAGGCCGCTCTTGAGATCGACGTGGGTGAGGATCACGTCCGGGCCGGGAATGTTGCCCTGCTCGCGTGCCGTGTCCAGA
>JAEXRB010000161.1 GCA_023438325.1 Pseudomonadota bacterium
GCGCACATCCACACCAAGGCGATTTGCCGTGGCGCGCACGTGGGCGTGCGTGACGGCCACGGCCAGTGCATCGGCGGCATCGGCCTGGATTTTCCCGTTGAGGTTCAACATCAGGCCAATCATGTGCTGGATCTGCTCCTTCTGCGCCCCGCCGGTGCCAACCACCGCAAGCTTGATTTCCTTGGCGGCGTATTCGTCGATCGGCAGGTCGCGCATCACCACCGCGCACATCGCCGCGCCACGCGCCTGCCCGAGTTTGAGCGCCGAATCGGGATTGCGCGCCATGAACACGCGCTCGATCGCCACTTCCCGTGGCGAATAGGCGTCGATCAACTCGCCCAGGCCATCCAGCAGCAAGCGCAATCGCTGCGGGAAGTTTTCCGCCGCGAGCAGGTTGAGCGCGGCGTGATGCACATGCGTGATGCGTCCCGCCGCATCGACATCGATGATGCCAACGCCGGTGCGCTGCGAACCCGGGTCGATGCCGAGTATGCGGCTGGGTACGACAGCAGGCATCAGCAGCGATCAGCCATCAAACGCTTCAGCCGGCAGGTCGGCGTTGGAATAGACGTTCTGCACGTCGTCCAGATCCTCCAGCCAGTCGAGCAATTTGGCGACCGAAACCGCGGTTTCGCCCGTGACAGCCACATCGGTATCGGCGCGCAGCGTGACTTCACTCTCGTCCGGTTTCAGCCCGGCTGCATCGAACCCGGCCAGCACGGCCTCGAAGTTCTCCGGCGCCGCAATCACCTCGATGGAGCCATCGTCCTGGTGCACGACCACATCATCGGCACCCGCTTCGATGGCCACTTCGGTAATCCTGTCCTCATCGGACCCCGGCGCGAACGACGCGATCCCGAGGCGCTTGAACATGAAGCTGACCGAGCCATCGGTGCCAAGGTTGCCGCCGAACTTGTTGAAGGCGTGGCGCACGTCGGAAACGGCGCGCTGGCGATTGTCGGTCATCGTGTCAACGATCACCGCAACGCCTCCGGGCGCATAGCCTTCGTAGCGGATTTCTTCGTAGTTGACGCCTTCCAGCTCGCCGGTGGCCTTCTTGATGGCGCGCTCGATGTTGTCCTTGTTCATGTTCGCGGCCAAGCCCTTGTCGATGGCCAGCCGCAAACGCGGATTGGATGCCACATCACCGCCGCCAGCGCGGGCGGCGACGGTGATCTCACGAATGATCTTGGTGAACACCTTGCCGCGCTTGGCGTCTTGCGCATTCTTGCGGTGCTGGATGTTCGCCCACTTGCTATGTCCTGCCATGTGCTGCGTCTTGCGTTCCCTAAAACCGGAGCGGGATTCTACAACCGCTCATTCGACCATCACGATGCCCAAGGCATCGATCTGGAATTCCTGCATCGGGTTCGGATCGGTTTCACCCGGATGCTCCTCGGCGTACTTTGCCGCAGCCTCGGAGCGATCCTTGGACACCAGCACGCCATAGACCTTTGCCTCACCGCGAAGATCGCGCGGCACCATGAAGCCATGCTCGCGCGGCATCACACGGGCCGACTGCCCGTCCAGCTCCAGCTTCGCCCAACACCCACGCTTCTCGCACACCTCCACGATGCGCCCCTGATACACGCGCGGTGCGGTATTGGTCGGATCAAATGCCGCCAGCGCCGCATCCAATGCCAGCGCCTCGCCAGCAGGTACCTGCTCGCCCCAGGCTTCCGGGGCATCGCCCACATCCGCATGAGCCAGCGGAAAAGCCATCAGCAGCAGCGACAGACAAAAAGCACGCATGCGGAACTCCGGAAAACCTGAAAGGAGCGATAGCCTAGCGCGACCTACCTCGCGACTCACTCACGCCGACGCTGCGAACTGCCCGTGATGCAGGAAATGCACGGCCTGACGCGCCGCCATGCGCGACACCAGCAGGCCCGTATGACTGGCCGGTACCACGGCGTGATCGATCAGTCCCGGCCATTGTGTCTCCTCAAGCCCGACGGTGCCGTCGTTGCTGCCGGAAAAAACACCGAGAACGCGTCCCACGCCACGCGCCGATGAACCGGCAATCGCACCCACCTGTGCCCGTCCGGGCCACGGCAGCGTGCAACCCTGGGTGAGCAGATCGCCGCTGCGCCCGAGTGCCAGGCCGAAGCGTCGCTCGCGCAGCCATGCCGCCACACGGCTGCCACACAACGGCGAGCCAAGACAGACCACCCGCTGCACCGATACGCCAGGGTCGCGTCGCAGCGCCTCCAGCGTCATCAAACCGCCCAAGCTGTGCGCCACGACTGCATCGACCTGCGCCATTGCCGGGAGCAGCTGCGCCAGTGTCGCTTCCGGGCTGCCGAACACGCCGGGATAGGCCAGCGTCCGCACGGAAAAGCCTTCGGCAGAAAGCCGACTGGCCAACACGCGCAGCGTCCATGGGCGCATCCAGATGCCGGGCAGCAGCAATACCCGCCGTAGTGGCAACTCGCCGGCACAAGGCGGTTTTGGGCTCATCCTCCTGGCCTCAGCTCGGCACCGATAACGCACGCTCGCGCGCCGCATCCAGAAACGCACGCATCAACGGATCGGCCGGCAGCAGCTTCGCATCGCGGCCATCCTGGAACTCCGGATGCCATTGCACGCCGAGCACGAAGCCCGGCGCATCGCGCCAGAGCGCCTCGATCACGCCATCAGGCGCATGCGCCAATGCTTGCAGGCCATCTCCCAAACAGGCCACGCCCTGATGATGGATGGAATTGACGGTGCCATGCGTCGCGCCGCCGTACCACTGCGAAAGCACGCTGCCCGACGTCATCGTCAAACGGTGATGATGTTGATCGTAGGCAGGAAGATCGACATGCGAGTACGCCGTTGCACCCTGCGCGATCAAGTCCTGATGCAAGGTGCCACCGAAGGCGATGTTGATGAGTTGCATGCCACGACAGATGCCGAACACCGGCTTGCCGGCCTCCACGAAAGCGCGGATCAGATCCAGCTCGAAGTGATCGCGGATCATGTCGGTGGCGCCGACGATATGGCGATGCGGCTCGCCGTACAGGCCCGGATCCAGATCGGCGCCGCCCTGGAGCACGAGACCATCGAGCATGGTGGCAAAGTCGTGGGTATGGATTTCTGCACGACGGATGTCGCCATCGCGCTCCACCGTGGGCAGCATCACGCAGGTCGCGCCGAGCGACATCACCCAATGCGCTACAGACTGCTCCAGATATTGCAGGGTCTTGCCGCGAAACCCCAACTCAGGCGGCACCTGACGCAGGATGCGAGGCGAGATGCCGATCAGGAGCGGTCGATTGGACATATTGAAAAGGCCTTGCTCGAAAGGCGCGCAGTGTACGACCGTCGCCTGCGAAAACGGGGCCCGAAAGCCCCGTCTTTGTCGTGACCGGAAAAACCGTACTCAGGGCACCGGGCTCACATCCACCCGCACCTGCAAACGCCGGCCCGGCGGATAATCGGTCACGGTCTGGTAGAGCCGGCCACGGTAGCGATACGTCACCTCGTAGCCGGTGACGCGCTCGTCCGCGTGGTAATCGGCCTGCTGAGCACAGCGGCGCTCGTACCGGACGTATTCGTGCCCGCCTTCATATTGGCCGCCATAACGCTGTGCATCGCGTACTGCCGAATAGCCCAGCAGGGCGCCAGCGACCGTTGCCGCATCACGTCCATGCCCATGACCGAACTGATTGCCGACCACGCCGCCGACGATGCCACCCAGCACCGCGGACGACCGTGGCCCGTGTTGCCGCACGTAACGCACCGGCTCGCGATAGGTGACTGGCTCGTCCCAGCATTGTTCGCGGTAAGCAGGTTGCTCGACCACATCGATGATCGGATCTACCCGCACCACATCGGCCCAGTCGTAGGCCGGCTCGGCGTAACCGCGATAGTGCTGCGCCAAGGCCGAGCCACACACGCCCGCCAGCAGCATCACGCCCATTCCCGCACCCAGAATCCGAACACGACGCATGACAACCTCCCGAAGTGCAGCAAGCGCTGCCGGATCGCACGCTAGGAAAAAAGGACTTAATCGCCTGTGAACTCCGACGGATCTGCGCGCCATATTGCTACCATCCGGTGACACGCCTTCCACCGTCGAGATGGAGCAACCGATGAAAAACCTTTTCCTGACCTTGCTGATGTGCGCCGGCCTGGCATCCGCAGGTATGGCCGAGAGCCTGGCGGCAGAGAGAATTTCACCGGAAGTCTTTGCCGACGAAGGGCAGTTTTTCGACGTGAAACTCTCCCCGGATGGCAAGCACCTCGCGGCCACCGTGCCGCAGGGTGACCGTTCCGCCTTGATCATCCTGCAACGCTCGCCCCAGAAACTGACGGCAAGCTACCGCATGCCCAAAGACACGCACATCGCCGACTTCTGGTGGGCCAACGAAGAGCGCGTGCTGATCGCACTCGCGGAAAGCTTCGGCAGCCGTGACTACCCCGTCGCCACCGGCGAACTGGCCGCGACCAACATCGATGGCAGCCGGCAGGAAATGCTGGTCGGCTGGCGTGTACAGGAAAAACAAACCGGCACCCGGATAAAAACGAAACAGGAAGGACTGGTTTACGCCTACCCGATCCACCTGTTGCCCAACGACAAGAAGCACATCTTGATTTCGACCTCCCCGTTCAGTGCCGAACCCTACACCCGTGCCGAACGGATGGATGTCTACACCGGCCGCCGCCGCACAGTCGCCACCGTACCGGTACCGCGCGCCGGCTTCATGGCCGATAACGATGGCCAGATTCGCTTTGCCCTGGGTGCCACCAGCGACAATCAAAGCAAACTCTATTACCGCCGTGACGACAAAGCGGAATGGGAGCTGATCAACGACGAGGAAAAAACCAACCAGTTCCGCTCACCTCAGGGATTTTCTCCGGACAACCGCATCGCCTACCTGCGCACTAACCATCGCAGCGGGCCGGACAGCATCGTCGCCTGGGACGTGCGCACCCGCGAAGAACGCGAAGTGGCGCGTCACCAAATCATTGATCCGCAGACAATCCTGCACAACGACATGGGCGCGCCGATCGGCGCACGTTTCCGGCACGGCAAGGCCACCGATGTCTTTTTCGACCCATCCTCCGAAAGCGCCAAACTGCACAAGATGATCGCGGACGCCCTGCCCGGGCACGACACCCGCGTGACCTCGGCCACGCATGACGGAAGCCTCCAACTGATTCTGGCCACCAGCGATACCG
>JAEXRB010000163.1 GCA_023438325.1 Pseudomonadota bacterium
CTGTACAGCCGTGCCGGTAAAAGCTGGACACAACGCTGGTGCTGGACATGCAATCCGGTGCTGATCATCCCGGATCATCAACTGGGCCTGGAGGTGTGCAGGTCCCGATGTTTTGCCAGCAGCTTCCAATGTGGTGCGCACTGGCTAGTTTGGCTGCTGCAGTCAGCTGGCTGGCGGCAGGGGGCAACTAGCTGGCGATATGTACTACGGGTCGGAAATGGACATTAGCACTGCCTTCGCCTCGCTTGTACCTTCTGTTGCCGGCCGGGAACGGAAAGCGCCAGAGGCACGCCGGCGCCACGACCCGGCCCTTCAAGCGCTCTGCCCGGTGACAGTCGGCCCCTGCCAAGGCTCGTCAAGAATGTGCGGCCCAAAGCATCGAAAGTGACTTCTGGCCTTGAGAATCCTCATCCTGGACCGAAACAATGGCGGCGCCAGTTCGTTCTGGCCAATCAATGGGATTCGCATGTTCAGGCCCACTGGCCGCTATCTGCTATTCTTGGCCGCGTCGACCTTGCTTCTCGTGGAGATCCACGAGCAGGGCCACGCCATCGCCACGCGCCTGCTGTGCGGTGGCTGGGCAGACCGCGTCTTCGACAACGTGCTGACCTACAGCGGGTGCAGCGCCTCCAGCTTGGCCGTCGTAGATCTGGTCGGGCCACTGTTCTCGTACGCGATGCTGTGGACCGGCGCACTGATGTCGCGGCGCCAGTCGCCGGTGACGCGCGGCCTCGGCCTCAGCCTGGCCTTCGCTTCGCTGCCCCTCGCGCGTGTTGTTCCGCAGGTCCTGGTGGCCTTGGTCGCCGGCTCCACGTCTGACGAGTATGGCTTTGTTCGTCGAATCGCCGGCGATGCCATCGAACGGGCCGGCGCGGGCGGGTTGGCGCTGCTGGCCGCGCTGGCGTTGACCTTGCCGCCCTTGCTGATGGTGTGGCGACAGCTGCCGATCGGCCGCCGCGGGCGCACGATGAGCGGCCTGTTGTTCCTGCCGTTCGTGTTCGTCATTCTCTGGGCGGCCACGCTCAATAGCGCCCTCGCGCACGGCGTGCTGCATCAGGCGCTGTTGCCGGGTTGGCCCACGCTGCTTGCGGTGCAGGCCGCCGCGGTCGCAGGCGTCGTCTGGCTCCTCCGCGATGAGGTCCGGCGGCTGGTTGAAGGCGACCCCGCCCCCGCAATGACGGACATGAGCGGCGTCCCGAGTCGCCCATAGACCCGAAGAATTCGCATCGAAACGCGCGCCGCCGGCGCAATACCGATACAAGGGGAAACGATGAAGCTCGATTCTGGTCCGCGTCCGCCATCGGAACGGCACGATGCGATCGACGCACTGCGCGGCTTCGCCCTGCTGGGCGTCTGCATGGTCAACCTGGTATCGCTGAGCCTGTACGAGTTTCTCGATCCACAGCAGCAGCCAGGCCACGGCTTCGACGCCTTGGCCAGCGAGGCGATGGACTGGCTGGTGAACATCAAGTTCATCACGCTGTTTTCGCTGCTGTTCGGCCTGGGCTTCGCGTTGCAGCTCGAGCGCGCATCGGCCCGCGGGCAGGATGGCGTCCGCCGCTACGTGCGGCGGCTGGCCGTCCTGCTGGCCATCGGCGCGGCCCACGCGTGGTTCGTGTGGTGGGGCGACATCCTGTTCACCTATGCGATCGTCGGCCTGCTGATGATCCCGTTCCGGAATGCGTCTGACCGCATCCTCCTGATCGCCGGGCTCGTCGTCGCGATGCTTCCGCCGTTGCTTGCGCCGGCGGTCCGCGCGGCCCTGCCGGAACTGGCGACGCAGGCGGCGATGTACGGCCGGGCGCTCGAAGCGTTCTCGTCCCCATCGTGGTCGCAGGCGTTCGCGTTCAACATGGAGATGTCCGGATGGGCGCGCATATCCAACTGGGCACTGGTGTGCTTCGTGCTGGGCCGGTTCCTGCTGGGCTACTGGGCCGGGCGGAAAGGCCTGCTGCAATCGCCCGACCGGCACCTCCCTCTGCTGCGCCGGATCCTCGCCGGCGCGTTGGTGGCGTGGCTGCTTTCCAGCCTGCTATCGCTGGTGCAGGCGCCGATGCGTGCCGTCTGGCCGGCCATCGACGTGGAACCGGTGAAAATGGCCATCCGCATGCTGTTGCGCGTGGGGCCGCTTGCGCTGGGCATTGCGTACGCCGTCGGCTTCGTCCTGCTGTTCCGTAAGCCAGCATGGTCGCGCAGGCTCGCCTTCCTTGCTCCGCTGGGGCGCATGGCCCTGACCAACTACCTGACGCAGAGCCTGATCGGCATCGCGCTGTTCTACGGCATCGGCTTGGGTCTCGGCCCTGCGCATGGAATGGCCGTGGTGCTGCTGGCGTGGGCGCTGGTACTGGCGCTGCAGATCGCGTGGAGCCACTGGTGGCTCGAGCGCTTCCGCTACGGTCCGGTCGAATGGCTGTGGCGATGGCTCACATACGGAGAGCGGCCACGGTTGCTGCGTGGCTCGATCGCGGAAGTGGATCCGGTGCATTGATCGAATCGGGCTGGCATCGTCCGCTGTCGGCTGCGGTTCCAAAGAGAACACCAACGGCGTGCTGCGGCGGTACTTCCCCAAGGGAATGGACCTGTCGCCGATATCGCAGGCCAAGCTCGATGCCGTGGCGAGAGAGTTGAACGGTCGTCCCCGGAAGATGCTAGGCCATGAAACGCCGGACGCACGATTTCGACAAACCGTTGCATCGACCCGTTGAAACCGCAGTCGAAGGCGGACATTCCACTGGATTGCACACCTGCCACCTGTCCAGCACCAGCGCCGTGTCCAGTTCTAACCGGCACGGTGTCCAGT
>JAEXRB010000170.1 GCA_023438325.1 Pseudomonadota bacterium
CCTGGACACCACGCGCCGCGCCGCACTCGCATGGAAAACAGGCACCAGCTACGGCTTCCGTGATGCCTGGGCCATCGGTGCCGCGCCCGGCGCCACGATCGGCGTCTGGATCGGTCGCCCCGACGGCACGCCGCTGCCGGGCCAATACGGCGCCATCACCGCATTGCCGCTCCTGTTCGCGATCAACGACCTCTTGCCGCGCAACCTTCGCAGCGCCCCCCAACCGATGCCATCCAGCGTGAGCATCGACACGATCTGCTGGCCACTCGGCCAACGCGAGCAAGACACCACGCCGGCGCACTGCGCCCGCCGCCATACCGCATGGATTCTCGATGCCACCGCACCTCCGACCTTGCCCAGCGCTGGCCATCCCGCCCCCGCACCCGTCACCTACCGCCGCGACGCGCGTGACAACCGGCGGCTGGCCGGCGACTGCGCCAAATTGCATGAGGAAACCCTTGCCAGCCTCGCGCCCTGGCCGATTCTGGTACATCCCTGGCTCACCCCCGGCGAACGCCGTCAGGCCACGCTGCCGCCACTGGCCGACGATTGCATCGCACCCGCCGAACCCTTGCGCACCCTGCGCATCAGCGGCATCGTCGATGGCGCCGTATTGCGCAGCCCATCCAACCGCAGCGACGCCCCGGAAGTAAGCGTGCGGGCACTGGGTGCAAGCGACGAGGTTCATTGGCTGATCGACGGCCGCCGCATCGCCAACAGCCTCAACGACACCCCAGTGAAACTCCGCCTGGAACAATCTGGCCCACAACGCCTGCTCGCCATCGACAGCCAGGGCCGCTACGCGCATATCGACATCCGGGTTCTGAGGTAAGCCGGCCCGTGCTTGCCGCACCCGACCCTCGAGGATTACCATTTCAACGCCTTCGGGGCCATAGCTCAGCTGGGAGAGCGCGTCGTTCGCAATGACGAGGTCGGGAGTTCGATCCTCCCTGGCTCCACCATTTACCCAAAGCCCAACCGTTCTCGGTTGGGCTTTTTTCTGCCCGGAACGCCAGTGTTGGCGCGAGTTCGGGCTAGGCTGCGACGGATGCCACCACCCCGGACGGCTCAGTTTCGGGCACTGTCCCGCTCTCTGTTCCCGCCCGTTCTCTGTTTCTGCGAAGGACGCCGCCGCACCTGCCCCAGCATTGGTGCGGGTTTCCGGCTCCTTGTTCGTCTCCGAAACCGCCTTCACGCAGGCGACCCGGCGCCGCGGCTGGCGACTATGTGCTGGTGGCGAATGGGGTGTCCGGCGCGACGCTGGCGGTGGGCGCCGAGGCGACCATGCAGGTTGGCTTCAGTCCGCAGGCCGCGGGGCTGAGGGCGGCCGAGCTCGAGATCCCATCCAGTGATCCGCTGACCAATCCCCTTCGCATCGGGCTGGTCGGCATGGGCCGCGAGCGTGCGACCGTCGACCTGTCGTCCGGGTCGGATCCGTCCCGCGCGGGCGCGGCTGTTGGGTTCACGGTGCAGGTGTCGGGCGAGATCCTGGCGCCCGCCGATGGCCAGGTCACCATTGTCGCCAGCACCGGCGAGTCGTGCACGGACGATACGATCGACAGCCAGAGCGGCTTGACGGCCGTGTTCTCCTGCCCGATCGCGTTTGAAACACTCGGCCCGCGCGATGTGTCGGCCACGTTCTCGGCATCGACGTCGCATGATGGCGGGCCCTCGACGAGCATTCTGCAACGGGTGATGCGCGTGGCCGATGTCCGCGTGACGGCGACCAATGGCGTCGCGCAGGTGGCCCCGGGGACCTTGCTGGCCTACGACGTCCAGGTGCGCAACCCGGGCCCCGATCCTGCGCCCGGCACGGAGCTGGCGGTCGTGGTCGGTCCTGCACTCGACGGCATGGCCTGGACCTGCACGCCTGTTGGATCCGCCAGTTGTCCGGAGGCGAGCGGGATCGGCGAGGTGGCGCTGACCGTCGACCTGCCGGTCGGCGCCGGCCTCGATGTCGCGTTCGGTGGCAGCGTGCCGCCGGGTGACGGCACGGTGTGGCTGGTGCTCCAGGCCGAGGCCACGGTGAATGCGGCGGCTCCTGACCATGTCCACGACCCTGAGCCGGGCAACAACGTGGCCGAGGACATCGACCTGCTGACCGCGCTGTTCGCCGACGGCTTCGAGTGATCCTCTAGACGGCCTGATCGCTCAGACGATCCCCGCCCTGCGCGGCATCGACGCAGGGCGGGGTGCGGCCGGATTCGGGCTCACTTGTGGTGGTCGACCTGCGCGCCCTTGTTGCGGGACCCGGCGCTCTTTTCGGCCTTGCCCGTGGCCGACATCGTGTTGTTCGAGGGGCGCTGGTCCTTCGTCGGCAACTCCAGGCTGGACTGAGCATTGCGCCCGGGACGGGGTGTGGCCCGGGCGCCGACAGCGTCGGCTTCCCATGCGACCGCGCGCGCACATGCCAAGGTCGTGGCCCGCTTCAGGGTGAGCCAGGGCCCCGAAGCTGAGGGCAACCCGCCGTCTCGCCCGCGGCCGTAGGTCTTTTCGACCATTGGGCGTACATCCTCATGTCGTTCTTCCTTCACCAAGGCGCTGGAGGAGTCGGCAGCGCACCAACCCCGACCGTTTCCGGCGCACTGCGCCGCGCAGGAGTAGAAGATGACGGTGTCGAAGTTCCTGTTGGACGCGATGAAGAAAGGGATCGAGGCCGGCAACCGCCTGCAGGTGAACGAGCCGAAGCTCGTGATGCCCTCGATCTCCAGCCCGACCAGCCAGCCCAAGCCGAAGCCGAAGCACAAACCGAAGAGCGGTCCAGCCCGCAAGCGGTAGGGCTGTTCCCGCCGCCGACTGCGCAGGAGCGCGTCAGGGCGGCAGCCGAGCAGAAGGACGCCGAGCGCAACGGGCTTGGCCGCGACCTGGTGCGCCCGGAACAGGGCGATGGCGACCTGCTGGCGGGCCCGCGGCCTGAGCAGGTGAGCATCGAGGCGGCGGGCGCACGGACGTTTGAGGTGCAAGAAGGCGGTGCGACGTATGGAAAAGCCAGCCCTGTACTACCTGCAGCAGAACGTCCCGGCGCTGCCGCGCCGAGGCCCCCTGCTTCCAACGGGGAAAGAGCCGCCCCCGCCGTACCTGACGGGCAACTGTTCGCCGCGACCAGCGGCACCGACAGCGACTGGGTCGTGAAACTGATCGACGTCTATCCGGACGAAACGCCTCGACAGCCGCAGATGGGCGGCTACCAGTTGATGGTCTCGCCGACATCTTCCGCGGCCGTTATCGCGAGAGTTGCGAGCACCCGAAGCTGATCGAGGCCGAGGCGGTGTTGCCTTATCGCATCCCGCTGCCGCATGCGAACCACGTCGTCGGCAAGGGCCATCGGCTGATGGTGCAGATCCAGTCGACCTGGTTCCCGCTCTACGACCGCAATCCGCAGACCTTCGTGCCCAACATCTTCTTCGCGAAGCCCGAGGACTACCGCAAGGCCACGCAGCGCATCGCGCACGCGCCCGAGGCGGCCAGCCACATCCTGTTGCCGGTGGTCGAGATGAAGCAGTCGGCGCGACTTGCTCAGTGTTGCGGCGGTTGCGCCAGCGGCGCGCCGTCGCAGCGTGGCCCATTCGATTGGAAGCCGTCGCAGAACAGGCCGTCGCTGTCGGTGAGCACGTACACCGTGCCGGGCGGTTTCGAATTCATCTGCAGCGGCACGACGAGGCCGTCGTTGCTCGCGGCGATCAGCGCGGCGCCGCGATCGTCGAAGGCGATCCCGCCCATCTGGTTCACGTGGTCGCCGAAGCCGACGCCGTAGCGAACCTTCACATCGGCGCCGTCCACCCAGCCGAGTTCCCAGTCGTAGGGCGACAGGGTCCGTGCGCCCGACCAGGCGGCGCCGTCGTGTTCGAACAGGAATACCTTGGGCACGGTTCCGGCGTAGAGGTCGTTCTGCAGGTAGACCTGCCCGACCAGCAAGCGGGTGTCGCGCAGCGCGACGGACACCGTGGGCGCGGGATTGCCCTGATGGATGGCGCCGGTATCGAGGCTCGCGGTCAGCGGCCACTGCCCGCCGGGAGCGCGCTCGTAGACGCGGGCCACATCGAACGGAGCGCCGGAGCCACCGATGTCACGCATCTCCTGGTCCAGGATGACGAGGCGGGCGCCATCGAGGGCGAGGCTGATGCCGAAGTAGCCGATGATGTACGCGCCCGGTGTCGGCGGTGGCGGCTGGGTGATCTTGGCCTGCTGGCTCCAGATG
>JAEXRB010000189.1 GCA_023438325.1 Pseudomonadota bacterium
GAGTTGTAGTAGGCATTGACCGTCTGCGGCGGCATGAACCACTCGTCCTTGTCCACCGGCTTGCCGATCTTGGAATAGTTGTAGCGTGCGTTGAAGGCACGCGCGGCGAGCGCGTTGCCAGCGAAATCACCCCGGCTGAAGTTCAGGCCGCTCCAGTCACGCCACTTGTCCGGATAGCCGATCTTGGGCGTGAACGTGGCCCACTTCTCCAGCGCCTGACGCTTGGTTTCATCACTCATCCATCCCAGCCCCTCGATGCGCTGCTTGAGCGCCTGGCTCAAGTTGCCCACCAGCGATTCCATCTTGGCCTTGGATTCGGGCGGAAACACCGCCTTCACGTAGACCTGTCCGAGCGCTTCGCCGACCGAGCCATTGAGCGCATTCAGCACACGCTTCCAACGCGGTGTCTGCTCGGCCTGACCGCGCAGAGCCTGGCTGTAGAAGGCAAAGTTCTGCTGCGCGAAGGCCTCGGTCAGATACGGCGACGCATCGTCGATTTCGTGGTAACGCAGGTAGGCGCGCCACTGCTCCACCGGCACTTCGTCGAACATGGCGTTCAGCTCGCCAAAGAAGCCCGGCATGGCCAGCGAGAACATGTCCGGGCGGGCCACGCCGATGGCATCGAACAAGGCACTCCACGGGAAATTGGGCGTCAGCGCATCGGCATCGGCAACCGAGGTCGGCACATAGCGCTTGGCGGGGTCGCGCAGTTCCACGCGCGGCGTGGAGGCCTGCGCCAGTCGCGTCTCGAAGCGCAACACCGCGTCGGCCTGCTGCTCGGCGACATCTGCTGCATCGCCAGCCAGAACGAACAATGCGGTGACATGCTCGCGCAATGCCACGCGCGCCTTGGCGTAATCCTCACGTTCCTCCAAGTAGTAGGCGCGCTCGGGCAGCGACAGGCCGCCCTGCCCGACGTAGGCGATCACGCGGCTGGAATCGCGGTAATCGGCATTGCCGTAGAACGAGAACAGCGAAATCCGGCCCTGCGCCGCAGAATCACGCAAGTAAGCCGCGATGCCGGCGCTGTGAGTGATCGCGTCGATCTTCGCCAGCACCGGGCGCAGCGGCTCGATGCCAGCCTTCTCGATGGCCGCCTCGTCCATGCCCGAGGCGTAGAAATCGCCAACGAGTTTTTCCACACCCGTGGCTCCGGCATCGGCCGCCGAGCCTTCGGCCAGCTTGCGCTGAACCTGGAGCGAGCGTTCGCTCAACGTCTCGAAACTGCCCCATGTGGTGCGGTCGGAAGGCACCGGATTGGCGGCCAGCCACTTGCCGTTGACATGGGCATTGAAATCTCCGCATGCGGGAATGGATTGATCCAGGTCAGACGCCTGGAAACGCACCGCTGGTGTCAGCGACGAGAAATCGAGCGCGGGCGCGCGTACTTCCTCCACGGGCGCGGCGGCAGGTGCAGCCGCTTCCTGTTCGGCAGGCGGACAGGCGGTGAGGAAAAGCGCGGAAGCCAGCGCTGCGGCCAGCGGCTTGCGGAGATTGTTCGACATGGATGCGATCCGAGATGGGAAAACCTGTCAACTTTACGGCATGGACACCCCTGCAACCTCCCTCGAAAGTCACGCCCGCACAACCTTGTCGGTATTGCTGCAACAATGCCGCATTGCCGGAGAATCTCGATGAAGCGCGAACGCTACGAGCACGCACTCAAGCCACTGAAAACGCAACTGGCCGGATTGGGCCGCTGGGCCAGACAACATGGCGAGCGCATCGTGGTGGTGCTGGAAGGGCGCGATACAGCTGGCAAAAGCGGCGTCATCAACGCCATCGCCGACACCATGAACCCGCGCCAATGTCATGTGGTGGCGTTGCCCACGCCTTCCGAGCGCGAACGCGGCCAATGGTATTTCCAGCGCTATGTGCCGCACCTGCCGGCAGCCGGGGAAATCGTGCTGTTCGATCGCAGCTGGTACAACCGCGCCGGCGTGGAAAAGGTCATGGGCTTTTGTACCGATGCGCAATACCGTGCCTTCCTGCGGCAAGCGCCCGAGTTCGAGCGCCTGCTCGTGGAAGATGGCATCCGCCTCCACAAATACTGGCTGACGGTGGATCAGGAAGAACAGGAGCAGCGTTTCGCCGAACGCGCCAGCGATCCGCTCAAGCAGTGGAAACTGTCACCGGTGGACATGCAGGCACGCGAGAAATATCTCCAATACGGTGCCGCGCGCGATGCCATGCTCGCCGTCACGCACACCACGCATGCGCCATGGACACTGGTGGACTTCAACGATCAACGCCTGGGGCGGCTCACCTTGATCGACCACCTATTGCGCAGCCTGCCGGATGAGGATATTCCCGGCTTGCCACTGACTTTGCCCGCGTTGCCCGGCCCGGTGCACAAAGAATCGTTCGATGGGCCATTGCGGCCGATTCCGCCTTATCCGGTCAAGACGACGGAGTAAATCCTGATCACGCCGCGTGGGCGAGATGCAGAGGCTGTCATGCGCCCGGCCGCATCAGGACCTGCGCAACCCCGATTCCTCGAGCAGCATCACCAAGTCGGAACTGCTCATCGGCCGCCCCAGCCAATAGCCCTGCACATTGTCGCAGCCGCGCTGCCGCAGCGCCTCGTACTGACCTTCGGTTTCCACGCCTTCCGCCGTGACGACGATGCCCAGCGAATGGGCCATGGCGATGATGGCGGCGGTAAGGGCCAGGTCGTCCGGGTCATCGAGCATGTCGGCGACGAAACTGCGATCGATCTTCACGCCATCGGCCGGCACCCGTCGCAGATGGCTCAGGCCGGAGAAGCCCGTGCCGAAATCATCCAGCCAGATTTTCGTGCCCGTCGCCCGCAACCGCGTGGCCGCAGCGATGGCCTCGCTTTCATGCGAGAACATCGCGGTTTCGGTCAGCTCAAGATGCAGCCGGTGCGGTGCCAGCTGCCAGCGACGCAGCTCGTATTCCACGATGTCGGGCAGATCGCCACGATGCAACTGGCGCGCCGACACGTTGACCGACACGAACAGTGCCTCGCCCCCATGCAACGGCCAGGCCGTAGCATCCTGACACGCGGTGCGCAGCACGAAGCGACCGATGGCATCGATCTGGCCGGTCTGCTCGGCCACTGCGATGAACTGGTCCGGCGGCACCTGACCGCGCTGTGGATGCTTCCAGCGCACCAAGGCCTCGGCGCCGACGATGCGGCCCATGGTATTGGAGTAGATCGGCTGGTAAAGCACGGAAAGCTCGTTGTTCTCCAGCGCCAGACGCAAGTCCTGCTCCATCTGCATCTGGCGTTCCACCGCGATATCCATGTCGCGGGTGTAGAAGCGGAAGCAATTCTTGCCGTCGAGCTTGGCCCGATACATGGCAATGTCGGCATTCTTGAGCAGCGCCGTGGCCTGCACGGCATCCTGCGGATACAGCGTGATGCCTACCGAGGCCGCCAATACGATGGACTGGCCGCCCACTTCGATGGGCTGACGCAACTCGGCCAGAAAAGCCTGCGCCAGCCGCGCAGCGCGGTCGCGCACATCCGTGCCGGAAAGCAGGGCGACAAATTCGTCACCACCGAAACGTGCCACTTCGGCGCGCCCATGCCCGAGCTTGTCCACCGCCTGCCTCACCCGCACGCTGAACAGCTTGAGCACCTCGTCGCCGGCATCGTGGCCGAGGGTGTCATTGATGCGCTTGAAATCGTCCAGATCCACGAACAGCAGCGCAAGCTCTCCGCCGTGGCGCTCAGCCACCTGCACCCGGGTGTTGAGGGTTTCGCGAAAAGCGATGCGGTTCGGCAAGCCGGTGAGGCTGTCGTCGAAGGCCAGGCGACGGATATCGCGATCATGCCGGCCCACGCTCTCGCCCATGCGCATGAACGCTTCTTCCAGCTCGCCGATCTCGTCACTGCGCGAGGACAGCGGCCATTCGACCAGATAATCGCCCTGCGCCATCTGGTGCGCTGCGTGCGCCAGACGCTGCACCGGCTCGACCAAGCCACGGGAAATCAACCAAGCGGTCAGGGCCACCAAAGCCAGCAGCACGCCCGACAACAACAACGCGATGGTCAACATGCGTCGCTGCAACTGCACACCGCGCGCCTGCACGGCCACGCCGGCCTCGCGCTCCAGCATGGCCGGCGCCAGCAGCGAAATGCCGACGCGAACACCGCCTATGCGCTCCTGACCCAGCCAGATCGGCACGGCGGCATCGATGACGCCGGCAGCGATCTGGATGCGTGGCTCCGAGGCCGTGATGGCTTCGGCCGCCAGGGCGTCTCCCATGCGCTGACCGAAGCGGGAAATATCGGCGCTGCCATCGTGCACGATGCGCCCATCGGCATCGTGGATCAGCACGTAGGCTACTTCCGGTTGCGCCAGCGCCGAACGTGCGGTTTCGCCGATCAGGCTCAGGTCGAAGTAATAGAGCGGATTGACCAACGCATCGGCAACGAGCTGGGCCATGGCCAAGGCCCGGCGCTGTTCGCTGCGCAAGCTGGCCTCGTGGATGGCCTCGCCACTGAGATGGGTGAGCTGCTTCACCCCGCTCACCTGCTGCTGCCAACCGATGAAGCCAAGCACAAGGCTCAGCAACGCCGCCGTCAGCACGATCAACCAGAATTTGGCGGAAAGCCCCAGCCGCATCGTCATTCCAGCCGCTTGCGGACAAGGTCGAGATTGGTCCGCAAGCGGGAAAGCCCCTGCTCGGTCTGAGCGTCCAGTGGCACGAAGCGCTGCGTGTCGAAGAATCGCCGCAAGGCATCGCGCGCTGCCGGATCATCGCCGGCATCCAGCAACACTTCGCGCAACCGTTCACGCACGGCCGGGTCGATATCTGGCGCCAGCACTTCGATGGCCCGCGGCACACTGGCGGTTTCATGGAAGATTTCGAGGTCTTCGCGCAGCCCCGGCGCACGCTCGCCCATCAGATCCCAGTCGAGATTGGAGAACGCCCCGGCATTCACCAGGCGCTTCTGAACCCACGTCCCCACATTGCTCTCGCTGCGTGCGAACACGTAACCCACGCGGCCCGGCGCGGGGCGATCAAGCGGGGACAACAACACATCCAGTTCCAGCCCGGCACGCAACATTTCCGCCGCCGGCATCACGTAGCTGCTGGTGGAATAGGCGTTCTGGAAGGCGATGCTGCGGCCCTTGAGATCTGCCATCGAACCGATGCCGCTGCCGCGCCAGGTGAAGAAAACGGCGTGATAATCCTTGCCACCGCCGCGTTCGGTGGAAAGCAGCAATTCCGCTCCCACCCGGCGTTGGTATTCCACCGCCATCGCGGCGGTGTCGCTGACCCAGTCCACGCGCCGACGGCGCAGGTAACTCTGCATCTGGATCGCATCGCGCGCCATCAGGATGCGCCCTTCCCGGATCCCGACCTGGCGCAAGCGTGGCACCACGTAGTCGAGCATCGGCTGGAGCGCCTCGGCGTGGCGCTTGGGATCATCGCTGACCCGACCCAGCACCAGCACCTGACGCGATGCCGGTTCTGCCGCATGCGCGCGCATGGGCGCCGATAGCGCGAACAGCAGCAGACAGCAGGCCAGTCGAAGCATGAATGCGTGGATGTCCGCGAAATTGCCAACGCGGCAAAGCCTATCTGATTCCCCGCAGGTCAGATAGAGCAGTCCGAGGGCATCTTGTCGCCCTGCGCCGCGTTCGCCAGCCGCGCCATGCGCTGGGCATCGGCAAAGATGCCGCGCAATACGCGCACTTCGCGCTGATCGGGCTGGGCACGAAGCAGCAACTGGCGCAGGCGGCGCATGACCCGATCCGGCGAGCGCCCTTTGTGGAAATCGATGTCATCCAGCATCTGTCCCAGATGATCGAACAGGCTCTCCATCTGCGCCCCCGTGGCCGGAAGATCGTCCGGCCGCGCCAGCTCGTCGGGCGCATTCGCACGCGCCAGTTCCTCGCGACGCAGTTCCCAAGCCAGCACCTGAACGGCTGCGGCCAGATTCAGCGAGCTGAAATCCTCTACCGAAGGGATGTGCACCGCCGCATGGCAAAGCTGCAACTCCTCGTTGAACAGCCCGGTGCGCTCGCGTCCGAACACCAAGGCCACCTGGCCTTGCGCTGCGGCGTCCCAGACCCGCGCCGCCGCCGCCGAAGGGTCGAACTCGTCCATCGCCACGCTGCGCCGGCGCGCCGTGCATCCCATCACCCAGCGGCAATCGGCGACGGCGTCCTGCAAGGTCTCGAACACGCGGGCGTTTTCCAGCACATCATCCGCGCCGGCCGCCATGGCGCTTGCCTCGCGATGCGGAAAACGTTCCGGCGCAACCAGGCTCAGGCGAGCAAGCCCCATGGTGCGCATCGCCCGCGCCGCCGCGCCGATATTGCCGGGATGGGAAGTGCCGACCAGCACGATGGTGATCGATTCGCGGGTGTGTTCAGACAGGGACAACGCTGTTTCCTCGATGTGAATCACGCATGCATGACCAAAACAACGCGGCCAACATGCCCGGTTCTGCTAGAATCCGCGCCCGCCCCGCATTGCGGAGGCAGGCTCTTTCCCACCTTCGACGCAAGAGATCCCGCATGCTCAAGCCCGCGGTCAACATCATGGTCAAAGCCGCACGCGCGGCCGGCAACGTCATCCTGCGCCACGTTGCGCGCCTGGACGGCCTAAACATCGTCGAAAAGGGGCGTCAAGACTACGCCAGCGAGGTGGATTCGCTGGCCGAGAAGGAAATCATACGCGAGCTGCGCCGCGCCTTCCCCGACCACGCCTTCCTCTGCGAGGAAAGCGGCGCGCTCGGTCAGGCACGCTATACCTTCGTGGTCGATCCGCTCGACGGCACCAGCAACTTCCTGCACGGCATCCCGCACTACGCGGTATCCATCGGCCTGCTGGAAGGCAACGAGCCGATCCATGCCGTCGTCTACGACCCGCAGCGCAATGACATCTTCACCGCCAGCCGCGGCAGCGGCGCGTTCCTCAATGATCGTCGCATCCGCGTCACCGCGCGCGAAACCATCGAAGGTGCCATGCTCATCACCGGTTTCCCGCCACGCGAACGCAAGCGTCTGCGCCCGCAACTGGATGCCGTGCATGCACTGCTGGATGAAGCCGAAGATATCCGCCATACCGGCTCGGCCGCGCTGGATCTGGCCTATGTGGCCTGCGGTCGCGCCGATGCCTATTTCGAAGCCGGCGTGAAGCCTTGGGATATTGCCGCCGGCATGCTGCTGGTACGCGAGGCCGGAGGCCGCTGCATCGACTTCCGCGGTGCCGCCGCCACACCGCGCAACGGCCAGATCGTGGCTGGCAACCTTCGCATGAGCGAACTGGTGCAAAAGCGCATCGTCGAGAGCGGCTATGCCAGCGCCTTCGATGCCAGCAACATCACCGCAACGGCAACGCCGGACTGACCTTGCCGCATCGGGCCGGTGGCATCACGCTGCCGGCCCGCCGACGCGCGACTGGTGCAACACCGCGCCGCTGCCATCCACCACGGCCACATCCACCTCCACGCCCTGTCGCACGCTTTCAGTGACGGTACAAAAGCCCTCGAACTGGGTCAGGATGCGATCAAGGCTGGTGTAATCGGCGGCAAGCCCCGGCAACTGGATCCGCACCGCGATGTCCTCCACCCGCACGCGTTTGTCTGCGTTGCGACCGGTGCGCGAGGTTGCCGTGGCACGCAGCCGGCCGCCGGGCACGTTCTTGAACTTGCCCAGGGAGAACAGCAGGCTCGCAGCCAGGCAGTTGACCACGGCAGCGGTCAGCATGCGCTCCGGGTTGGGGCCGGCATCGTGCCCGAGCGGTGCGGAAAGATCGGTGGAAAGATCCGGAATCGCACTGTCCTCGAAACGAACCCGGAATTCGTAGCCGGAAACCTGTTCCAGCGTGACGCTGACGCTTTCTTCGCTCATGTCATGTCCTCAAGCAGGTGAAAGGGGAAGATGCTGACGCGCCCACTGGATGATGGCATTGGCCGGCATGGCGCCGGATTGCCGTGCCAGTTCGCGCCCATGCAGGAACAGCACCATGGTCGGAATGCTACGGATGTCGAAACGCGATCCGAGCGCGGGCTGTGCCTCGGTATCGACCTTGGCCAGACGCACATCCGGCTCCAGCACTTTCGCCGCCTGCGCATATGCCGGCGCCATCGCACGACACGGGCCACACCACGGCGCCCAGAAATCCACCAGCAACGGTACGTCGCTGCGCGTTGCGTGGGTATCGAAAACGGTTTCATCCAGCGCGAACGGCTGGCCGGGAAACAAGGGGCTGCGGCATTGCCCGCAGGTGGGCGCATCAGGCAAGCGCGCCGCCGGCACACGATTCATCCGGTGGCAGTGCGGACAGGCCAGCAACAGGGAAGCGGAAGAACTCACGGCGCGGCTCCGGTAAAGAGGTTGGCCATCATGCCTTCACTGGCCCGACTGGATGCGATAAGCGGCATGGCAGGCCACGCAATAGCTGCTGGCCTCGGCCACGCTTTTCAAGGCCACGTCCAGACGCTGCGCGTGCCCGGCTTCCTCGGCCAGTTGCGCGAAGCGGCCCACCATCGGGCGCGACATCGCGAACCAGCCTTCGGGCATCGCCGGGCGAAAGTCCACGCCGCGCGGTGTGCCGTTCGCACCGAGGCGGCCAGCGTCGGCGGCCTCCTGCCAGTTGCCGAGCGCAAGCGCACTCGTCACGCGCGAGAGCAGTTCCATGCGCCAGCGCATTTCAGCGCGCAGGGAATCGCGTTCGGCATCGCTCAAGAAAATCGCCACGCGGGCATCATCCTCGCGCACTGCCGGCGCATCGGTTTCAGGCGGCACCTCCACCCAGAACATGCCGCGCAGGTCGCCTTCGGAAAACCCCGTGGCGGCATCGTCCGGATACCGCTCGGAAATGGCGGCGCGGATCGGTTCGGCGATGTTCTGGCCATGGCAGACAAGGCACGGCGCTTCGGTGCCGATGCCCTTGGCAACGCGCAACCGTCCATCTTCGCGGGCGATGTAGACAAGCTGGCCGACCGGCGTTCCGGCATGGCTTTTTTCCAGGAATTCCTCCAGCACAGGCGCCTGCCACGGCGCCGGCGCATTGGCCGGACTGCGCAAACGCAACGCGGTGCGCCCGATGCCGACGCCATGTTCTTCCGCCACCGATTGCGCAATGACAGGCGCCTGCACATGGCAGAAATCCACCGCCGCCACCGGCCCTTCGGCCTGCATCTTCGCCACCAGCGCGCCCTTGAGGCGCAGGCCCAGATCCGCCATTGCAGCCTGTGCGCGGGCTTGGTCGGGAGGAACCTCGACGGGTGCCTGCGCTGATGCGGCGGGGGCAAGCAACGAAAACAGGGCCGCGAGGGAATGGGCGCGGAAACGGAATGTCATGCGGAGGCTTCCTTGGGATCGGTGGCATTCGGGGTGGCGTGCGGCCCGCGCTGCGGCGGCCTGATCTTCAACAGCAGGACATACAGCAGCGGAATGACCACAAGTGTCAGAAGCGTCGAGACGAGGATGCCGAACACCAGCGAGATGGCAAGGCCGTTGAAGATCGGATCGTCGAGGATGAACAGCGCGCCGCCCATGGCCGCAACCGCCGTCAGCGCGATGGGCTGGGCGCGCACCGCGCAGGCCTCGATGGCGGCATCCTCCACCGCCTTGCCCCGCGCGACGAGGTGGTCGATGAAGTCCACCAGAAGGATCGAATTGCGCACGATGATTCCGGCCAGCGCGATCATGCCGATCATGCTGGTGGCGGTGAACTGCTTGCCGAGCAAGGCATGTCCGGGCATCACGCCGATCAGGGTGAGCGGAATCGGCGCCATGATCACCAGCGGCACCAGATAGCTGCGGAACTGGCCCACCACGAGCAGGTAGATCAACACCAACCCGACCGCATAGGCCAGCCCCATGTCGCGGAAGGTTTCAAAGGTGATCTGCCATTCGCCGTCCCACTTGATCGCGTAGGCGTCACGCGTTTCCGGCTGGTGGAAAAAGAACTGCTCCAGCATCACGCCATCGACCGATTCCGCAGCGATCTGGCCGACCAGGTCGAACATGCCGTACAGCGGGCTGTCCAGCCTGCCCGCCTCGTCCGCCATCACATAGGCCACCGGCAGGCCGTTCTTGTGCAGCACCGCCTGATCCCAACCGGCGACCTGCGGGCGCAGGACTTCGGACAGCGGAACCAGAGCGCCGGAATGCGAACGCACTACCAAGGTCAGCAGTCGATCGAGATCGGCTTCCACATCGGCCGGCAAGCGGATGCGCAAGGGCACAGGATGCTGCGCGCGACCGTCGTGGATGTAGCTCACGTCACTGCCGGCCACCGCCATCGAGATCACCTGTGCGA
>JAEXRB010000253.1 GCA_023438325.1 Pseudomonadota bacterium
GTTCGGTGCCTTCGCCATGCAGGCCGTAGGGCGCGCTGCCGGCGCGGTGGTGGAGGAAGTGCGCCGCCAGTTCCGCGAGATCAAGGGCATCATGGAAGGCACCGGCAAGCCGCAGTACGACAAGGCGGTGGATCTGCTGACCCGCTCCGCGATCCGCGAGATGATCATTCCTTCGCTGCTGCCGCTGGTCATCCCGATTCTCGTCGGCGTGTTCCTCGGTGCCGATGCGCTGGGTGGCCTCTTGATGGGCACCATCGTCACCGGCCTGTTCGTCGCCATTTCGATGTGCACTGGCGGCGGCGCATGGGACAACGCCAAGAAGTACATCGAGGAAGGTCACCACGGCGGCAAGGGTTCGGAAGCGCACAAAGCCGCCGTCACCGGCGACACCGTGGGCGACCCCTACAAGGACACCGCCGGCCCGGCGATCAATCCGCTGATCAAGATCATCAACATCGTGGCGTTGCTGTTGGTGCCGATTCTCTGATCCCTGACCGCTTGATCCGAACCTGCGACGCCCCGGTCTTTGCCGGGGCGTCGTTTTTTCCGGTGCCGCAAAACCATGCGGTGGGCCGAAGCGGCGATTTTCGTCGTTCGTTGTGGCCTGCGTGATACGGCCAGCGTCGGGATGTCGCGGTCGGGCAAGTTTTTGCGTATCCCTCGTAGGCGTTCTCAGGAGTGGTTCCCGATATGTCGATCATCCGCGGCTTGCTTCTTTCCTTCACGACACTGCTGGAGTTGGGGCTTTTCATTCCCGAGGCGGCGGCGCAGACCTACGTCACCGAAACCCGCACGCTCAACATCGGTGGCAGCAACCGCAGCTTCCTGTTGGCCCGGCCCGATCCGATGCCGGCGACGCCAGTACCCCTGGTGATTTCGATGCACGGCGATGGCGGCAACAGTGCCGGCATGCGTGCATCGCTGCCCCTGGAAATGCCAGCCGCAGGTCAGGCGGTGTTTGCCTATCCCAAGTCGGCAGGCAGCGCCTTCGAATACTGGTCCGATGCCGGGCGCACGCACGAGGGCCAGTTCGTGCAGGCCATCATCGCCTCGGCAGGCGCCACGCCGGGCATCGATGCCGGCCGGGTTTATCTGGTCGGTTTCAGCGGCGGCGCCACGATGGCCAATGCGCTTGGCTGCCGCCTGGGCCGCAATGTGATCCGTGGCCTGGGTATCCATTCGGGCTCGCTGTATCCGGTGAATGGCGACTACGGCTATACCGGCAACGGTGGCGTCACCTGCGATCTGCCCGCGGCGATCCTGCTCTGGGGCATGAACGACAACGTCGGAGGCGTGACTTACAACGACGGCGTCAACGTGCGCAACAACTACCTCGCCACGCAGCATTGCGGTGCCACCACCATCGCTTTCGATCCCTCGCCGTGTGTGGCCTACGCCGGCTGCGCGCATCGGGTGAACTGGTGTGCGATACCCGGCATGGGCCATGCCATCTGGGGCAGCGGTGGCGCGGCGGCGCAAAGTGCCGCCACCGCGATCTGGAACTTCATCGCGGGCGATGCGCCCATGCCGCCGCAACCTGTGCCGCCCTTGTTTGCCGACGGTTTCGAGGGCAACGGCGCGCCATCCGCACGCTGGGTGATGGGTTATTACGTCGGCTACGAACGCAGCCTGCAATCGCCTGCTCAGATCGATTTTTCCGGCCTCACCCATTTGATGGTCGGGCGCGTGATTCCAAATGCCGATGCCACGATCGGCAAGCACTTCGACATCGATGCCAGCAATGGCCCGATCTGGGCGCAGCAGGCGGTGAACGCTGCGCACGCCGCGAATCGCAAGGCCATCCTGATGGTGGGTGGTGCCGGCGAGATCAATGCCTGGCGCGCAGCAGCCACGCCGGCCAAGCGCGCCACCTTCGTGAGCAACCTGATTGCCGTGATGGACCAGTTCGGTGCCGATGGTCTGGATCTGGATTGGGAGCCGATCCAGACCCAGGATCATGCCAACCTGCTCGCACTCGCTCAGGCATTGCGTGCTGCCCGTCCCGACATATTGCTGACCATGCCGGTGGACTGGATCAACACCAACACGCAATGGAACCCGCGCCCGGTGGGAGAGCCGGCGTTCCTCGTGGCCATCGCCCCGGTGCTGGATCGGATCAACGTGATGACCTACGAAATGGCCGCGGCCTACGAAGGCTGGCACAGCTGGTTCGCCTCGCCCTTGCATGGCCACGCGGCCAATACGCCCAGCTCGGTGTCTTCCAGCATCCAGTACTACCGCGACAGCGGCGTGCCGGCCGCCAGGCTCGGCGTGGGCTTCGGCTTCTACGGCAATTGCTTCCGTGGCGTGACCCAGCCGCGCGTGGCAGTAACCCCGGTCAATTTCATCGGCAGTGATGGCGTGATGAGCTATCGCAACATCCTCGCCAGTTACCTGCCGCAGATGACCGCTCACCACGATGCCGTGGCACAGGCGCCATGGCTTGCATCGGCGGTGCAGCGTGGCCCGCAGGGATGCAACCTGGTTACCTACGAAACCCCGCAATCGATCGCGGCCAAGAGCCAGTACGCCCGCACCCTGCAACTGGGTGGCGCGATCATCTGGACGATCAGCCAGGGCCACGTGCCGACCAACCCTGCCGGCCAGCAGAACCCGTTGCTGACGGCGATCAAACAGCATTATCTGGACTGACGCGGCGCCTGCGGCTGCAGCGCGGCACGGTGCTGATGATGCGGCGCAACAAACAATCCCGTATCCTTGTGCGTCCGAAATGCCGCTTGCCGGCAGTCCCTACACTTCAAGGAGTCAGCCATGGGCCTTGGTTTGGTCGATGCCGGCCGCGATGTGCCGAACGAGATCAACGTCATCATCGAAATCCAGAAGGATTCCGAGCCGGTGAAGTACGAGGTGGACAAGGCTTCCGGTGCCATGTTCGTGGATCGCATCCTGTCCACTCCGATGCGTTATCCCTGCAACTACGGCTATATCCCGCGCACGTTGGGCGGCGATGGTGACCCGCTCGACGTGCTGGTGATCCTGCCGTTGCCGCTGGTGCCCGGTTCGGTGGTGCGTTGCCGTCCCGTCGGCATGCTGAAGATGACCGACGAAGCCGGCAGCGACGAAAAGTTGCTCGCCGTGCCGGTAGGCAAGATCTTCGCGGGCTACGCCCACATCGAAGACATCAGCCAGGTCTCGCCGCATTGGCTTGAGCGCATCGGCCATTTCTTCGAGCACTACAAGGATCTGGAGAAGGGCAAGTGGGTGCGCGTGGATGGCTGGCAAAACGCCGATGCCGCCCGTCAGGAAATCCTTGCCTCGCAAGCCCGCTACGACGCGGCTGCGCCGAGCGATAAGCCGCCGGTCGGCTGAAGTGGCGCGCCCGGGTTTCGCGCCCGGGCCACGGCAGTCTGCCTGCCCGGAATGGTGGCCCCGCAAGCGGGCCGCCGGAAATACCGAGAGTGGAATACCGGGCGCCAGGCGCTTGGCGCCCGATGCCGCACCGTTGCGGCAAGGCGGGCATGACATTGCAACCCGATACGTCCGTCGGATGCCGGGAGTGATTCCCGACACCCGACGCCTCGGCTTCCGCCCGCCGGGCGAAGCCGGTATCTCGGAACGCCGCCTTACTCGACCAGCGCTTCGATGGTGATCGCCAGCTTCACTTCAGGGCCGGTGGCCTGGGCGTACTTGTCGATGCCGAAGGCGGTGCGATCGATTTTGCCGGTCGCATCGAAGCCCGCAGCCGGCTTGCCCTTCATCGGATGATCGCCCACCTGATTGATGGCTACCTCGAAGGTGGTCGGCAAGGTGACGCCATGGATGGTCAGATCACCGCTCAGGGCGAGCTTGCCTTCACCGGCGGCCTCCACCTTGGTGCTCTTGAACGTGGCGGTGGGGAACTGCGTGGCATCGAAGAAATCCGCATTCTTCAGGTGCTCGTCCAGCTTGGCCACCCCCGTGCTGACGCTGGCCATCTGCGTGGTGATCTGGATGCTGGAAGCCGACGGATTGGCCGGATCGTAAGTCACCTTGCCCTCGCTCGCGTCGAAGCGGCCGGTGATGTTGGAGAAGCCGAAATGGCTGTAGGTGAACTCGATCTGGGTGTGGGTCGGGTCGATGGTGTAGGTGACCGGCTCGGCCAGCGCGGGGGTGGCGGTGGCAGCGAGCAAGGCGACAGCGAGAAAACGGGTTTTCATGGCGATATCTCCGTGGTGTGGGGCGGTGGGATCAGAGGATGCGGCAGGCTTCGTCGAAGGAAAGGCGCGGGCTGCGCGGGAACAGGCCGGCAGGATTGCCATGGCCGATGTTGCAGATGAAATTGGCACGGATTTTCGTTCCGGGGAAGAACTCGGCGCTCACCGCATCGACATCGAAGCCCGACATCGGGCCGCAATCCAGCCCCAGTGCGCGAGCCGCCAGCATCAGGTAAGCACCCTGCAGGGAACCGTTGCGCAGCGCCACGGTGGCAAGCACGTTTTCCGGCGCCCCCTCGAACCAGCTTTTGGCATCGGTGTGCGGGAACAGGTA
>JAEXRB010000081.1 GCA_023438325.1 Pseudomonadota bacterium
GATTTTACCTGCTCGCCGCCGGCAACCTGCGCTGCATCGGGCGGGCTAGAATGGCGACACCCGGCAAATGAGAATCATTGTCATGAAAAAGACGCGCAACACCCGCATCGAACACGACAGCATGGGCGAACTGGCCGTTCCCGCCGATGCCCTCTACGCCGCCCAGACCCAGCGCGCCGTGCTGAACTTCCCGATTTCCGGCATACCGATGCCGCCCGCCTTCATCCATGCGCTGGGGCAGGTAAAAGCCGCCTGCGCCCGCGCCAACCAGAGCCTCGGGCACCTCGACAAAACCCGCGCCAAAGCCATCGTCGCGGCTGCCACGCAGGTGGCCAAGGGCCAGTTTGACGACCAGTTCCCGATCGACGTATTCCAGACCGGCTCGGGCACGTCCAGCAATATGAACGCGAACGAGGTCATCGCGCATCTGGCCAATCGCGCCGACAAGGCAAAGGTGCATCCGAACGACCACGTCAACATGGGCCAAAGCTCCAACGACGTGATTCCCACCACCATCCAGGTTTCGGCATGGGTTCAAGTCAACGCAAAACTCCTGCCCGCCCTCGCCCATTTGCGCGGCGTCATTGAAAAGCGTGCGAAAGAACTTTCGCGCGTGGTCAAAACCGGCCGCACCCATCTGATGGACGCCATGCCCATCACCTTCGGGCAGGAACTTTCCGCCTGGGCCGCGCAGTTGCGTTCCGCCGAAGCCCGCCTCATGGATACTGGCAAGCGCGTGCGCCGCCTGCCGCAAGGTGGCACCGCCGTCGGCACCGGCATCAATGCCGATCCACGCTTCGGCAAACGCTTTGCCGAAGAGCTATCCACGCTTACCGGCCTGCGCTTCGAAAGCGCACCCAACCTGTTCGAAGGCATCGCCTCGCAAGACGCCGCCGTGGAACTTTCCGGCCAGCTCAACACCCTCGCCGTGGCGCTGATGAAAATCGCCAACGACCTGCGCTGGATGAACTCCGGCCCGCTCGCCGGTTTGGGCGAAATCGAACTGCCCGCACTGCAACCTGGCTCCTCGATCATGCCCGGCAAAGTGAATCCGGTGATTCCCGAAGCCACCGCGATGGTCTGCGCGCAAGTGATGGGCAACCACACCACCATCACCATCGCCGGCCAGAGCGGCAATTTCCAATTGAACGTGATGTTGCCGCTGGTGGCTTACAACCTGCTGCAATCCATCGAGCTTTTGTCGAATGCTTCCGTGCAACTGGCCGATGCCGCCATCGCCGGCTTCAGCGTGCGCACCGATCACGTCGCCGAAGCGGTATCGCGAAATCCGATTCTCGTCACCGCGCTCAACCCCGTCATCGGCTACGAAAAAGGCGCCGCCACCGCCAAACAGGCCTACAGGGAAGGCCGCCCGATCCTGGATGTGGCGCGCGAAACCACCGGCCTTTCGGAAAAAAGGCTCAAAAAACTGCTCGATCCCGCTGCACTGGCCAAGGGCGGAATCCACGGTGCGCCGGGCGGTGGAGGCGGCTGAATCCCGCACGCTTGAACGCTTTAATTTCGCTGCACAACGAAGGCCACCCCATCCCATGGTGGCCTTCGTGCTTTTCGGCGCTCAGCTTTCCACTGCCACATGCAAGAATGGCCGTTTGCTCCCAAGGGGGAGGCAAGCAACCGCTTGAACGGAGGCAACCCATGTCCGCACTGAACACCTTGCTCGATACCTTTCGCAGCGCATCACTCACCCAGCGCGAAAAAGGCACCTATTTCGAGCAGCTGGCACTCGCCTACCTTCGCAACGAAGCCAGTTATCGCGATCTGTACAGCAACGTCTGGACATGGGCCGACTGGGCACCCACTCACGGCTTCAGCGCCAAGGACGATGGCATCGATCTTGTCGCCGAAGTGGCTGGCACCGGCGAAATCCACGCTATCCAGTGCAAGTTCTACGATGCGGACTACAAACTTCAGAAAAAAGACATCGACAGCTTCTTCACCGCTTCCGGCCGCAAACCCTTTGCCCGCCGCATCATCATCAGCAGCACCGATCACTGGTCGGACAACGCCGAAAATGCGCTGATCGACCAACAGCCGCCGGTCAGCAAAATCACCCTGCACGACCTGGAAACCAGCCAGATCGACTGGGCGAAGTTTCAGCCGAAAACCACCGTCACGCTCAAGCCGAAAAAAACCCTGCGCCCGCATCAGGCATCCGCGCTCAAGGCCGTAACCTCCGGCCTCAAAGAAGCGGATCGCGGCAAGCTCATCATGGCCTGCGGCACCGGCAAAACCTTCACCAGCCTCAAAATTGCCGAAGCCATGGCCGGCAAGGGCAAGCGCGTTCTGTTCCTCGTCCCCAGCCTGTCGCTGCTGTCGCAAACACTCACCGAATGGACGCAGGAAAGCACTGTCCCGCTGCACAGTTTCGCGGTGTGTTCCGATAGTGACGTTGGCAAAAAGAAAGGCCGAAAAGAAGAAGACACCGTCCAGACCCTCGCGCACGAACTGCGTTATCCAGCCACCACGGATGCCAAAGCGCTCGCCAAAGGCATCGCGGTGCGCAGCGACAACGAACACATGACCGTGGTGTTCAGCAC
>JAEXRB010000317.1 GCA_023438325.1 Pseudomonadota bacterium
GGATTCACGCCCGGCTTCCACCGCACCTTGCAGCAACAGTGAAACCTCGTGGCCGCTTTCTTTCAGCCGCGCGATGAGTTCGATCGCCTCGGCATGACCTTTGAGCCGCGTGCCGCGCCCCGGCAGCACGAACCAGCGACGCTGCGCCAGTTCAGGGTGTTCGGCCTGGAATGTGGCGCGCCATGCGCCATCGGCGCGATAGCCATGCGGAAAATCGACCGCGTCCACGCCGCGCTCGATCACCGTCAAACGGCTTGGATCAACCTGCGGATAGTGGGCGCAGACATGCGCGCGCACCGTCGCGGAAACGCAGATCACCCGTTCGCCGCGCGTCATGATGGCGCTGTATCGGCTCACCGAATTGAGCCCGTGCACGGTGGTGACGAAAACCGGCTTCTTCCCGCGCAGGCCGCGCAAGGCCAACCAACCGATCCACGCCGGCAGGCGCGAGCGTGCGTGCAGGATGTCGGGGCGGTGTCGTTCGATCAGCCGCCGCAGGCTGGACACATGGCGCAAGGTCAGCAGCGACTTGCGCCCGATGTCGAGCGCAAGATGCGTGGCACCGCCGGCCTCCAGATCGGCAACCAGACGCCCGCCCGCCGACACCACGAGCGCGCGGTGGCCATCGCGCACCAGCGCGTGGGCGATTTCCAGCGTGGAACGTTCGACACCGCCGGCTTCGAGCGCCGGCAGCAATTGCATCACCGTGAGCGGATGGGCCACGTCGAAGGCTGTTCGATCAATCCTTGAGCACGTAGTGCGCACCGCAGTACGGGCATTGCGCCTCGCCAGTGGCTTCGATCGGCAGATACACCTTCGGATGGGAATTCCACAGCACCATGTCCGGCATCGGACAGGACAGTGGCAGGTTGGCGCGGGTCACTTCGTAGCGTGCTTGTGCATTGGCGGGCACCGTGGCGGGCGTCGCGGCAGTGGTCATGGGAATGATCCGGCTCGGAAAAACCGCGATTTTACCCCGGATGGCGCTGCGTGCCTGCGCGGGTGTCCATTGCCGCCGCATCGGTGTGGCCCTGATCGATCTAGTCAGCAGTGGTTTGAGTGAGCACAAGGAAAAGCACAGGTTGCGATTTCGATGGGGCATCGCCATGGCAACGTCGCTGCGATGCCCCGATGCTGCAAGTCGCCGTGACACCCGCGCAGGCGGCTACACTTCGCGCTTCTCCTCCACGCGCCGCTTCATGCATTCCATCCCGACACCCGCCCGCAACGCCATCGAACACACGATGTGCCACAACGATGTTGGCTGGCCCGAGCTCACTGCCAGGTCGGAAGCAGGCGCCGAATCTTGCGCCGGCAATGCCTTCGCGGTGTTCGCCGGTACCGATCATGCAGCGCACTCATCCAGCATCGGTGATGTGGAAGCGAGCCCCGCTCCCGCACGCAACCTCGAACCAGCGGCCCATTACACTGATGCCAGCTGCGGCCAGGCTCATGCCGGCACATCAGTCCAGCACGAGGATGCGCGTGCCTTCTCCACCCGCGCGCAACCGGTCTTTCGAGAAAGGCACGACCCATGAAAAGGCTCATCGCCCTGTGTTGCTTCGCGCTGGCTGCCTGCTCATCCGGCAGCGACGATGGGCAGATGCTCAACGTCTCCTACGACCCCACGCGCGAGTTCTATGCCGAATTCAACGCTGCATTCGCCAAGCACTGGCAACAACAGAGCGGCGAGGCGCCCGTCATCCGCATGTCGCACGGCGGCTCCGGCAAACAGGCGCGTGCGGTGATCGACGGGCTGGATGCGGACGTGGCGACGCTGGCGCTGTCGGCCGACATCGACGCCATCGCCGAACACGCCGGTCTGTTGCCCAAGGACTGGCAATCGCGCCTGCCGCACAACAGCGCGCCCTACACCTCCACCATCGTGTTTCTGGTGCGGGCAGGCAATCTGAAAGGCATCCACGACTGGGGCGATCTGATCGCACCCGGCGTGGCCGTCATCACGCCCAACCCGAAAACGTCCGGCGGCGCGCGCTGGAACTATCTGGCCGCCTGGGCCTGGGCGGTGCGCGAATACGGTGACGAGGACAAGGTGCTCGACTACCTGCGCGCCCTGTTCGGCAATGTGCCGATACTCGATACCGGTGCGCGCGGGGCCACCACCACCTTCGTCGAGCGCGGCATGGGCGATGTATTGCTGGCATGGGAAAGCGAGGCTTTGTTGACGCTGTCCGATCCGGCGTTCCGCGATCGCTTCCAGATCGTCTACCCGAGCCTGTCGATCAAGGCCGAGCCGCCGGTCGCGCTGATCGACAAGAACGTCGACCGACGCGGCACGCGCGCCATGGCGGAAGCCTATCTGCTGTACCTGTATTCGCCCGAAGGCCAGCGCCTGGCCGCGCGCCACCATTACCGCCCGGCCTTGCCGGAAACCGTACCCGAGGCAGCGCGCGCGCATTTCGTCGCGCTGCCGCAGGTCGGCATCGATGCACAGTTCGGCGGCTGGGCCAAGGCACACGCGCGGCATTTCGCCGATGGCGGTACCTTCGACCAGATTCACGCGCTTCGCTGAGGCGCACCCGTCCGTTTATCCATGACCACACTTGCCCTTCCATTCGTCAAACCACACTGGCGAAGGCCATTGCCCGGCTTCGGGCTGACACTGGGCGTGGGCCTGGCATGGGTGGGGCTGGTGGTGATGCTGCCGCTCACCGCGCTGGCCGTGCATGCGGCGGGACTGGGCACCGAGGGCTGGCTACGCGCCATCACCGATCCGCGCGTGCTGTCGGCCTTGAAGGTCAGTTTCAGCAGCGCGTTTGCCGCCGCCGTCATCGCGTCCTTGGCGGGTGCGCTGATCGCATGGGTGCTGGTGCGTTATCGCTTCCCCGGCCGACGTTTTCTCGATGCGCTGGTCGACCTGCCGTTCGCGCTGCCCACCGCCGTGGCCGGCATCGCGCTGACGGCGATCTATGCGCCCACCGGCTGGATCGGGCAGTGGCTGAACGCACTCGGCATCCAGGTGGCCTACACCTGGCTGGGGATCGTGGTGGCGCTGGTATTCATCGGCCTGCCATTCGCAGTGCGCACGGTGCAACCAATCCTTGAAACCCTCGGGCACGACCAAGAAGACGCCGCCGCCTCGCTTGGCGCCTCGCGTTTCACCACACTGCGCCGCGTGATCTTCCCCGAAGTGCTGCCCGCGCTTTTGACCGGTTTTTCGCTGGCCTTCGCACGCGGTCTGGGCGAATACGGCTCGGTGATCTTCATCGCCGGCAACAAGCCCTTCCAGACCGAGATCGCGCCGCTGCTGATCACCATCCGGCTGGAGGAATACGACTACAACGGCGCCATCGCGCTGGCCGCATTGTTGCTGGCGGCGTCATTCCTGTGCCTTTTGGCGATCAATCTGATCCCGCTGCTGTTCGCGCACGGACGCCGGGAGGAGCGATATGTCTCCTGAGCAGCGCGAACCGGCCTGGGTGCGGCGCGGCCTGATCGGGCTGGCCGTTCTGATGATGGCGCTGCTGGTGGTGCTGCCGCTGCTGGTGGTGCTGGCCTCGGCCTTCGGCAAGGGGTTTTCCGAGTGGTGGGCCGCGATGGCCGATCCCGATGCACTGGCCGCGCTGGAACTCAGCCTCACCGTTGCCGCCATCGTGATTCCAGTCAATGCCTTCTTCGGCATGCTCACGGCATGGACGATCACGCGCTTTGCCTTCCGCGGCAAACGCGTGCTGCTGGCACTGATCGACCTGCCGTTCGCGGTATCGCCGGTGGTGGCCGGTTTGTGTCTGGTGTTGCTGTTCGGCGCCTCGGGCTGGTTTGCCGACTGGCTGCGCGAATGGGACATCCGCATCCTGTTCGCACGCCCCGGCATCGTGCTGGCAACCTTGTTCATCACCTTCCCCTTCGTGGTGCGCGAGTTGATTCCACTGATGCAGCAGCAAGGCGGCGAAGAAGAAATCGTCGCCCGTTCGCTCGGTGCCAACGCCTGGACCATGTTCTTCCGCGTGACCTTGCCCAACATCAAATGGGGGCTGCTTTACGGCGTGCTGCTCTGCGGCGCGCGTGCGATGGGCGAGTTCGGTGCGGTATCGGTGGTTTCCGGCCACATCCGCGGCCTTACCAACACCCTGCCGCTGCATATAGAAATCCTCTACAACGAGTTCAACGGCACCGCTGCATTCGCGGTGGCCTCGCTGCTGGCGGGCCTGTCGCTGGTGACGCTGGCACTCAAGTTCTGGCTCGAAGCGCGCCACGGCGATGCGCTGGCCGCTTCGCGCCGCAGGTACTGATACCTCCATGACCGATCCACATACCGCTTCCACTACATCGCCCGCGTCCGGAAACGGCGTGGACCTGCGCATCGAGGCGCTCTCCAAGCGCTATGGCGATGCGCTGGTGCTCGATGGCGTTGATCTCACCATCGGCTCGGGCGAATTGGTTGCATTGCTCGGCCCTTCCGGCTCGGGCAAGACCACACTGCTGCGCGCGATTGCCGGCCTGCTGCCGATCGACGCCGGTCGCGTGCTGTTCGGCGCGCAGGACGCCACACGCCTGAGCCTGCGCGAGCGCAACGTCGGTTTCGTGTTCCAGAATTACGCCCTGTTCCGCCACATGACGGTGGCCGAGAACATTGCCTTCGGCCTGCGCAGCCGGCCACGTCGTACCCGCCCATCGAAAGCCGTCATCGCTCAGCGCGTGGAAGAACTGCTCGGCTTGATCCAGTTGCCCGAACTGGCCGGCCGCTTTCCGGATCAACTATCCGGCGGCCAGAAACAACGCGTCGCACTGGCGCGGGCACTGGCCATCGACCCCACCGTGCTTCTGCTGGACGAACCCTTCGGCGCACTCGATGCGAAAGTGCGTATCGAACTGCGCCGCTGGCTTCGTACCCTGCATGACCAGACCGGCCAGACCACCGTATTCGTCACGCACGATCAGGACGAAGCCATGGAACTGGCCGACCGCGTGGCCGTGTTGCGAGGTGGCCGCATCGAACAAATCGGTACGCCGGAACAAATCTGCGACGCTCCAGCTTCGGCCCACGTGTTCGGATTCATTGGTCGTGCCGGCGTGATCGAAGGCCATGTCGAAGCGGGCCGCTTCACGCCCGCAGGGCAAGCTGTATCCCTCCCCGCCGGCACCATCGCCAACGGCCCCGCCCGCCTCTACGTGCGCCCGCACGACCTGGGCTTCAGCGCCTCCGGCGACGGCCTGATCGCGCAAGTGGCCGGCGTGCGCCGCCTCGCCGACAAACTTTGCCTGGAGCTGCAATTGCCCGGGCAGCCACAGACCCTCGAACTGGATCTCCCCGCCACCACCGGCGTGCATCCGCCGGCGGTCGGCAGCATGGTGACGGCGCAACTGCTCCGCTATCGGGTGTATGGCGACGGCTGACACCGTGTTCTGGTCACGCCACGCTCAAGGCCGCTTGTGGACCTTGCCGTCCTTCATCACGAAGGCCACGTCCATCACCGCCTCGATGTTCTCCAGCGGATCACCGGGCACCGCAACGATATCGGCGCGTTGGCCCGGTTCGATGCTGCCCTGATCTTCCACACCCAATACCTGCGCGGCGAACAGGGTGGCAGATTGCAGCGCGTAGGCGGCCGGAATGCCGGCCTCGACCATGTAGAGGAATTCACGCGCGTTGTCGCCGTGCGGGCCGACGCCCTGGTCGGTGCCGAAGGCGATCTTCACCCCAGCGCGGTAGGCGCGTGCAGCAGTGTCCTGGATCTGCGCCCCGATGCGAGCGGCCTTGGGGCGCACCACGGCGGGGAAATAACCGTCGCTCTTGGCTTTGTCCGCGACGAAGCGACCGGCGTAGATCGTCGGGACATACCATGTGCCGCGCTCCTTCATCAGCCGCATCACCTCATCGTCCATCTGCGTGCCGTGTTCGATGCTGGTCACACCCGCCAGCACCGCGCGCTTCATGCCCTCGGTGCCGTGCGCGTGGGCTGCAACGGTGAAACCGTAATCCTTCGCCGCCTGCACCACCGCTTCGATTTCGTTGACGGTGAACTGCGGCGCATCACCGGATTTGGCGTAGCTGAGCACGCCGCCGGTCGCCGTGATCTTGATCAGATCGCTACCGTCCTTGTAGCGCTGGCGCACCGCCTGACGCGCCTCGTCGGGCGAGTTGACGACGCCCTCGGTCGGGCCGGGCGCACCAAGCGCATGCGAAAGGCGATCATTCAATCCATTGGTCGGATCGGCATGCCCACCGGTGGTGGCGATGGATTTTCCCGCCGCGAAGATGCGCGGGCCGTTCACCAGCCCCTGATTGATCGCATCGCGCAAGTGCGGCGCAATGTCGCCACCCAGATCGCGCACACTGGTGAAACCGGCAAGCAGGGTTTTCTCCGCATAACCGACCGAACGATAGGCGTAGTCCACCGGATCCAGGCGGAAGCCCTCGGCATAACTTTGCGGGCTGGATTGGCTGCCCAGATGGACGTGCAGATCGGTCCAGCCCGGCGTGCAGGTATGCGCTGCCAGATCGATCACCTCGGCCTGCGCCACCGCGACATGCCCGGCAAGCACCTGCGCCACCTTGCCCTCGCGCACCACCACCGTGCGCGCCTCCAGCAACTTGCCGGTGCGCGAATCGAACAGTTTGCCGCAATGAAGCGCGTGGGCCTCCGTCGCATCGGCCTGCGCCGACACGGCAAACAGGCCACAACACAACGCAAGAAGGGAACGGGAAGGCATGACGGACGCTCCGATGGATGGACGGCCATGCTAACCCGGTTGTTTGTGCCTAAGCCGCCAACCCGTAGCTGCGCAACAATGCCGCTGGATCCGGTTCGCGGCCGCGGAAGGCGATGAAGCTTTCCAGTGCCGGGCGCGAACCGCCCACCGCAAGCACTTCCGCGCGGTAGCGGGCACCGGTGGCCGGGTCAAAAAGGCCGGCATCCTCGAACGCGGCGAAGGCATCGGCCGAGAGCACTTCGGCCCACAGGTAGCTGTAATAACCCGCCGCGTAGCCGCCAGCGAAGATATGGGTGAAGGCATGTGGCGAGCGGTGCCAGGCGGGTGGCTGGATCACCGCAATCTCGTGGCGTACCGCATCCAGAATCTCCAGCGTGCGCGCGCCGCGGGCCGGGTCATAGTCCAAGTGCAGGCGGAAATCGAACAGGGCGAATTCGAGCTGGCGCACGAGGAACAAACCGGCATGGAAGTCGCGTGCGGCGAGCATTTTGTCCAATAGCGCCTGCGGCAGTGGTTCGCCGGTTTGGTAATGCCGTGCGAACAGGTCCAGCGCTTCGCGTTTCCAGACGAAGTTCTCCATGAACTGGCTCGGCAGCTCCACCGCGTCCCATTCCACCCCGTTGATGCCGCCGACGGCGGGCAAGTCGATTTCGGTGAGCATGTGATGCAGGCCGTGGCCGAATTCGTGGAACAGCGTGACCACATCGTCGTGCGTCAGGAGCGCGGGCGTATCGCCGGACGGTGGTGCGAAATTGCAGACCAGATAGGCGACCGGCACCTGCACGGCGACACCCTGGCGCACGCGATTGCGGCAGACATCCATCCACGCGCCGCCCTTCTTGCCGTTGCGGGCGTACATGTCCACGTAGAACCCGGCGCGCACGCTGCCATCGGCATCGAGCACGTCGTAGTAGCGTGCATCCGGGTGCCAGAGATCCACATCACGGCGCTGCTTGAGGGTGAGGCCGAACAGGCGCGAGGCGACTTCGAACAGGCCGGCGATGGCGGCTTCGGCCGGAAAGTAGGGTTTTACGTCCTCTTCGCTGAAAGCAAAACGCGCCTGCCGCAGTTTTTCGCTGGCGTAGGCCACATCCCAGGGTTCCAGTGCGGCGATGTGGAGCTCATCGTGGGCGAAGGCGGCCAGCTCGGCCAGCTCGCGTTCGGCCACGGGTTTGGCACGCGCGGCCAGATCGTGCAGGAAAGCGAGCACGCGCTCGGGCGTGGCGGCCATCTTGTCGTCGAGCGAGAGTTCGGCGGAACTGGCATAACCGAGCAGCTGCGCCGATTCGTGCCGCAGCGCGAGGATTTGTTCGATGCGCTCGGAGTTGTCGAACTGGCCGGCCTGCGGCCCTTGATCGGAAGCACGGGTGTTGTAGGCGCGATAGATTTCCGCGCGCAAGGCGCGGTCATCGGCGAATGTCAGGATCGCGGTGACGACCGGGCCTTTCAGCGTGGCCAAATGGCCGGATTGATTGGCGTCGACAGCGGCCTGGGCGAGCATGGCGCGGGCCGAATCGGGCAATCCGCACAGTTCTGCTGCGCTGAGCGGACGTGACCACGCATCGGTGGCATCGAGCACGGCACTGCCGAACTGCGTGGTCAGTTTCGACAGTTCATTCTGGATCTGCGCGAAGCGCTCGCGGGCCGGGCCATCGAGCGCGACACCGGAGAGCCTGAAGCCGCGCAGGCTGTCTTCCACCAAGGTGCGGCGGGCGCGGTCGAGTGTGGCGAACCGGGGGGCGTCGTGCACCGCCAGAACGGCCTCGTACAGCGCACGGTTCTGGCCGAGCTGCGTGCCGTGTTCGGTGAGTTTTTCGATGGCGTCTTCGTAGGCATCACGCAGCTCCGGCGAATCTTTCACGCCATGCAGATGCGAAACGGGCGAGAAGGCGCGGTTGACGCGCTCTTCGTGATCTTCCAGCGGCGCCATCAGTGCATCAAAACTGCGTGCCGCCGGATCGGCGACGAGGCGTTCGACTTCGGCGCGGTAATCATTCAACAGCGCATCGATGGCCGGAGCCACGTCGCTGGCGGTGATACGGGAAAAGGCCGGCAGGCCGGCAGAGTCGAGCAGCGGATTGGGGTGAGTAGTCATCCGGTCAACGTGGTGGGTTTTCGCAGGGATTTCAAGCATCGCCCACTGCGGCAGGCAACCTCTCTCCAAGCCGCTACAGGAAATCCCTGCGCTGGCCCCGTGGGTCATCGAAGATCACGCCGCCATCGTTGTTGGCGGAGACCAGATTGCGTGCGGCGCGCGTGCCATCGCCGATGGATGCCTCGCTGGCATCGTCGGTGCCGATGCCGCTCCGTTCGATGCGCGGATCCGGGCACGAAAACCCGGCACCAAGCCATGCGGCGTGAGCGTGCCGAGACGGGGATGACGAACGCGGGCGGATGACATGGCAGGTTCCTTGGTGACGGGGAACGGCGGAACAATCACCCCTTTCTCCTTGGCATCACGGAAAGACGCGGCAGGCTTCGCCATCGGCGATGTCATGGCCTCTGCGGCTCAGTTTTGCTCGAACCCGTTTTCGAACACGCTGCCTGCGCACGCTATGGGTGACAGGTCGAAATCCTGCGCATCGAAGTATGTCAGCCGATTCGGCACCGTACTCTCGATGACCTGCGCCATGGCGGGAGCGAGCGCGGTGCGGGTGCAGCGCAGTGCGAACCACGGGCCGAATGTTTCGGCGACGTCCTCGCGCGTGGGGTTGTCACGGGCGTAGCTGGAAATGAACTCCGAGTCGGCCTGCCGCGCGGCCAGCCAGCCCGGCGCGACGGCGTGGTCGGGATCGAGCGAGGTGTGGGCCAGCTCGTGCAGGATCACTTCCTCGATCATCCCGCTCACGAAGTAGTAATCGGCATACCAGCCGGTGCCGGTGCCATCGCCGGTGTGGATCAGGAGACTGTTGTTGCCACCACCGAACGGCTGGTCGCCGCGATGCACCCACACCATCTCAAGCCGCGTGCGCAGGATCTGCGGCATGCGGCCCATGATGGGTGCGTAGAGCGCCACCTCAGCTTGTGCCACCGCCTGGGTGCCGAACTCGGCGTTGACCTGGAACTCCACCGGCGAGGGCATGCCGGAATAGGTGGCGTTGAACAGATACACGTTGTAGTTCGCGAACGCATTGATGCGCCGGTCGAACATGGTGCGCGTGCCCATGCCGACGAAGTTGAGGCCAGTGAACGTGGTCGGCGTGCCCGGGGTGACAATGTCAGGGTCGATGAATGAAGTGCCATCGAACGGTGGCTCGGCGGCGCAAGCGATGCCCACCCCGGCACACAGGGCCAGCAGGCCGCGCAGATGCAAACGATGGGGGGCGGAAATGCGCATGACGGACTCCTTGTGAGGTTAGAGGGACGTCCTGCGCGAATCCGCTGGAAAAGATGTGCTCGTGGCGCAGATAGATGCGCAGAGTACTTCAGGACCGAGGCTGCTACCGGCTCCAGGATGGCTGCTGGGGCCGACCATGACTGCACGCGCAGGTGGAAGGGCTGATGGCGCGACGGGGTGAAGGCCACCAGCTACTTGTGGACCGGGAACATCCGTTGCACCAAGCGCCCACGCATTGCGATCGCCATTCCCGGGATATCGGCGAACGTCCTGTTTCCGGGCATTTCCGCTACCCACTCGTGCGCCGGAAATCCTCATTTCCATCACGCACGCTGCGATCCCGTCCTGAATCGGTTAGCGTTTCTTCAAATGTCCGAGCCTCCAACCTCACTCGCCACACCGACGCCGGACGCACACTTGTGCGATTTCCTCACCGGCCTGCCGCTGTTTTCCGGCTTGCCGCAGGCCACGCTGGCCGAGCTGGCCACCAGTGCCGAGCGCATCGCCCTGCCCGGCGGCGTGACACTGTTTGATCAGGGCGATGTGTCCGATGCGTTCTATGTGCTGTGCTGGGGCCGGCTCGGCGCCTGGCGGCGCGATGTGGAAGGCAACATGCGCCGACTCGGGCAGATCGCGCCGGGCGAATGCGTGGGCGAGGTCGGTTTGATTCTGGAACAGACCCGCAGCGCAACCGCGATGGCGCTGCGCGACAGCGAATTGCTGCGCTGGTCGAAAGCCAGTTTCGAACATCTGCTCGGGCAACATCCCGGCGCCATGCTGCGGCTGGCGCGCGAGGCACTGAAGCGCTACGCGCAAAGCGTGGATCGCCCCGCGCAAGCGCGCTGCTTTGCGGTTTTGCCCGGCACGCCCGGCATCGACGTGGCCGGATTCGCAACGGAGCTGGCACAGGCCCTGGATTATCTGGGCCATGTGCGGCTGGTGTTGCCGCAAGAAGCGCGCGCACGTGAACCGGGCTGGTTCACCGTACTCGAACAACAAAGCGGCGCCTTGGTTTACGTGGGCGACGACGATGCCTCATGGCGCGAGCGCTGCACACGCCAGAGCGATGCGGTACTGGTACTGGCCGATGCCTCGCTCGACCCGGCCACTGCACTGCCGCCACCTGCGAACTTGTCCGAACACACGCCCTTGCACCTGCTGCTGCGCCGTTCCGGCGACAACCCGGCGCCCGGCAGTACACGACCATGGCTGGAGGCGTATCCGGGCGTCAGCATGCACCATCACATCCGGCATGAAGGCGACTTGGCGCGCGTGGCGCGATTGATCGGCGGGCATGCAACCGGGCTGGTGCTTTCCGGCGGTGGCGCGCGCGGCTTCGCGCACATCGGCGTGCTGCGCGCATTGCGCGAAGCCGGCATCGCGGTGGACTACGTGGCCGGATGCAGCGCCGGCGCCATCGTCGGCGCCGGCATTGCCGCCGATTGGGACGACGCCCATCTGGCCACCGCGCTGCGCGCCGCGTTCGTCGAGGACGACCCGCTCTCCGATTTCACCTTGCCGCTGGTGGCCATGCACAGCGGCCACAAAGTGTCGCAGGTACTCAAGCGCACCTTCGGCGAAGGCGACATCGAGGATCTTCCACTGCCGTTTTTCTGCGTCTCCACCGACCTTTCCGAAGGCGTGCTGCATGTGCACGAACGCGGCCCACTGTGGATCACGCTGCGTGCCACCAGCGCCATTCCCGGCGTGGTGCCGCCGGTGTTTCACGAACGTCGCGTGCTGGTGGACGGCGGCGTGATGGACAACCTGCCGGTGGAGGAAATGCGGCATCGTCTGGGCGGCGACATCATCGCGGTGGACGTGGGCGGCAATTACCGCATCGATACCGACCTGGAAGAAACCGCGCTGCCGCCGTGGTGGCAGCAGATCGCGCTGCAATGGCGCGACAAGCGCTATCCGGGCATCGGCCGCATCCTGTGGCGCGCCGGCATGGTCAACTCCGCCGCGACAGTGGCACGCCAGCGGCGCCAATCGAGCCTGCTGCTGACGCCTGATCTGGCCGAAATCGATCTGCTTGGATGGCATCAGTTCGATCAAGCCATCGCGCTGGGCTATGCCCATGCGGTAAAAGCGCTGGAAGCCGGAAAAGACAGATTGAACGTCTCCTAAACCCGGCCCCTGGCTGCTGCCCGTTTTTCGCCCCGTTCCCCGTACCCCTTCATACGCACCGCATCGGGCGGTGTGGCCGCACAGGGTCAATGCTAGGATGAACGCAAACACAGCTTCCACGTCGTCGGGTGAGGCGAAAATGAAGACGCATCTGGGTCACTACGAGATCGAGTCCGAACTTGGGCGCGGTGGCATGGGCGTGGTGTACCGCGCCTTCGAGTCGGCCCTGAACCGGCATGTCGCGATCAAGGAGCTTTCGCCCTCGCTGGCGCACGATCCGCAGCTGGTCGAGCGCTTTCTGCGCGAGGCACGCTCGATGGCGGCGCTGAGCGATCCGCACATCATCCAGATCTACTACATCGGCACCGACGAAGCCACGCAGCAACCGTTCTTCGCGATGGAATACGTGGACGGCGAATCGCTCTCCACCATCCTCAAGCGCGATGGTGCGCTGAGCGTGGAAAACACGCTCAAGATCCTGCACCAGACCGCCCAGGGTCTCGCCACCGCGCATGATCGCGGCGTGATCCATCGCGATATCAAGCCGGGCAACCTGATGCTCTCCGAGCGCGGTCAGGTGAAGATCGCCGACTTCGGCATCGCGCTGGCCACGCAGGACATCTCCAAGAAGCTCACCTCGACCGGCGAGTTCGTCGGCACTCCTGGCTATCTCTCGCCGGAAGTGTGTCTTGGCAAGCCGATCGATCAGCGCTCGGACATCTTCTCGCTCGGCATCGTGATGTTCGAGATGCTCACCGGGCGCACGCCGTTCAGCGACGAAAGCCCGCTTGGCCTGATGCTGGAAGTGGTCAAGGCCGAGATCCCCGACGTGCAGCAGCTCAACGGCGAGGTGGATGCACAAACCGCCGCGATCCTGATGCGCATGGTGGCAAAGGAACCCGAACAGCGCTTCCAGAGTTGCCATGATCTGGTGGCCGCACTCGAAGCCCATCCGCTGGTCGTGCGCGGCAGCACCGTCAAGCTGGTTCGTCCGGCGCAGGCAGCCGATGCCGCCACCATGATCGGCACGCCGACACCCAAGTCCTCGCCGCGCCAGGTCACGCCGCCGCCGGTGGTGCGTTCGGGCAATGCACCTACGCCGCCTCCCGTGGCCACCGATGCACCGACCCACCATCACGCCACCGTGACCCGTCGCAGCGGTGCATGGGTGCCGCTCGCGGCAGCAGCACTGCTGGTGCTTTGCGTGGCCGGCGGCGCGTTCGCGTTCCGCGGGCAGATCACCGATTTCGTGCGTGGCTTCGGCGATGGCTTCGTCGGTCGCAGTGAAGTGGCCTACGATGCCGGCCGCAATACCGGCAAGGCCGCCAATCCGGTGGGCGTCAGCACGGCGGCGGAAACCTCGCCTGCAACCACGCAGGCGGCCGGCGAGCTGGCCTCGATGGCGCATCTGGCCGCAAGCACGCTGTCCACCGCCAGTGCCGACATCCAGGATGCCATCGCGCAGGATCGCAGCGCAGAAGCGGACGCCGCCGCCATCTCGGTCGAGGCCCCCAACACGATGGCCCACGGCGCGCAGACGGAAACCTCGCCAACGGCTGCCATCACCCAAACCGAACCGGCCGCGACAACGTCCGGAGCGTCGGCAACGCCCGAAACCACGGTGCCGGCGGCACCCAAGGCACAGGCTGTTGCAACGGCGCCAGCGCGTCCGGTACCGCCACCGGTACCACCGCGCGTGGCCGTGATTGCCATTGGCGATGCCGCCATCACCGGCCCGGCACGCAGCCGCATCGAGAGTCAGCTTGCAGCGTCCGGGTTCGATCTGGTCGATGCCGAAGCCCTCGGCGCAAATGGCGGCGACCTGTCCAGCGCACTGAATGCAGTGCGTCGTTCGGCCACGGTGGCCGTGGTGGTGCGGGCCGAGCCGGTCGGTACGCAGCAGCTCCAGTACTACGGCCGGGTATCGGAAATGTATACCGCCGATCTGAGCGTACGCGCCTACAAGACCGCAGATCGCACGCCCATCGGCACCGGCCTGCGCGAGAAGGTTCAGTTCAGCACGCTCAATGCCGATACCCAGGCTCAGGCAGCGCTCTCGGGCAAGTTGGATCGCCTCGTGGCCGAGCTTTCGCCGTACCGCCGTCGCGGCTGATCAGCACCCGTCGCTTGCCCCAGAAGCGCCCCGCACCGGATGTTTCCGGGCGGGGCGTTTCCTTTAGCGGCCTTTCGTCCACTCCCGCACGCGCCGTGTGCGCGGGCTGTCCGGGCCAAGCGTGGCGTCGAGTTTTTCCAGCGCCTGCGTGACAGCGGCCGTCGGCCGATCCGGCGCGGCCAAGCTATCGCGCAATGCCATGGCTTCGGCGGTTTCCCAATGTGCCGCACCGAGGATCTCGCTGCGCAGTTCGGCGCAGCGCGTGGCATCGTCCAGCGCATCGCGTGGGCGCAAGGCGCGCACCACGATGGCGCGTTCGCACAATCCCGTGGCCAGATAAGGCCGAGTCGACGGGGCAGCGGTTTCCAACCCGGAAATCACCGCATCCAGATCGACCAATGCCGCGTCACGCTGGCCGGCCTGCATGCGCGTCTGCGCCAGCTGGATCTGGAAGCGCCGACTGAGAACATGCTCCACTCCCAGACGTGCCACCACCTGGGCATGGGCGTTTTCGGCTTCCTTGAGTGCCTGATCAGGCTTTCCACTCGCTTCGAGCCAAGCCGCCAGCGCCATGCGGGCCGACGCCGTATCCAGACTGTCATCGCCGGTGAAGCGCTGCATCATCGCCAACGCCTCATGCACCGGCTCCCGCGCTTCCTCGGCGCGGCCAAGCATCACCAGCACTCGCGCGTGATTGGCGAGTTGCGCGCCGAGCGGTGCCGATTCACCGGTGGCGGCGCGCTGCACCTCCAGCGCACGCTGCAACCAGACGCTGGCATTTTGCGGGTCACCGCGTCCCAGCACCGAAACGGCCAGATTGTTGAGCGTGGTGGCCGCATCCACGCTGCGTTCGCGGCCGGATCGGGCATAGATGTGCAGGGCGGCCTGAAGCTCGTTTTCCGCATCGACATTGCGCCCTTGGTGATGCCGGAGTGCGGCCAGATTGGTGTGGGCGGCCGCAAGGCTTACGTCATCGCCCACATCCTGGCGCGAGAACATCGCCAGCGCGGTTGCGTAATCGCTTTCGGCGCCCACCGTATCGCCGAGCAGACGCCGACACGCGCCGCGCGCAGTCAGCGCATCGGCCTGCGTGCGCAGGTGATCGACACGATCGGCATCCAGCAGCGGGAACGCCTGCGCCACTTCATCGCACGCCTGTTGCGGCTGACCGCGACGGCTGGCGATGGTGGACAGATAGACATGCGAACGCGCCCGCATCACCGCCGCCGTATCGCCCTTTTCGAGCGCCTGAAAGCGCGAGAGCAGGCTTTCGGCGGCCGGATAGTCGCCGATGTAAAGATAAATTTCCGCCAGTGACAGCAGCACCTGCTGGCGTGTTTGCGGATCACCCACGAAACGGCGTTCGATGTCATCCACTGCCGTCGCCAGCACGGCGTTGGCATTGGTGTTGCTGCCACCCGCTCCCGATGTGCCGGCGTTGCGGAACATGAGTGCCAGATAGTCACGCACTGCCTGCGAGCGGCGCGCTTCCAGTCGTGCCGCATCGCGTTCGGTGGCCGCCTGCTGTGCCTGCCATGCGGTTCCGGCAATGCCGCCGCCAAGTGCCAATCCGATGCCGCCCAGCAGCGCCGCGATCCCCCAGTGCCGCCGCAACCATTTGCCGCTGCGGTATTGCCAGCTCTGTGGCCGCGCCAGCACCGGACGACCGCCCAGATGGCGACGCATGTCCTGCGCCATCGCGTCGACGCTGACGTACCGTTCCACCGGATCACGCTGCAATGCCTTGGCCGCGATGGCATCCAGATCGCCCCTCAACGCCATCGCCGGCAACGCGACTTCACCCTCGCGCGCGGCCATGCGGCTGGCCGGTTCGGCATCCACCCGGTTGATGTGGTCGATGTAACCCACCCAGTTGCCATCGAACGGCGGATGCGGCGATCGCCCGGTGAGCAGCAGGTACAACAGCGCGCCCAACGCATACACGTCGGTGCGCGCCGTGATGGTTTCGCCAGCCAATTGTTCGGGTGCGGCAAATCCCGGCGTCAGCGCGATATGCCGTGTCTTGCCGCCGGCAGCATCGGGCGACAGCAGTTTGGCGATGCCGAAGTCGAGTAGCTTCACGGTGCCATCGGCAGCCACGCGGATATTTCCCGGCTTGAGGTCGCGGTGCACCACCAGCGCGCTGTGCGCATAGGAAACCGCATCGCACACCGCCAGAAACACTTCCAATCGGCGCTGCTTGGAAGGCCGCATCCGACGCAACCAGGCATCCAGTTCCTCGCCCTCGGCCAGTTCCATCACCAGCCAGGGCTGGCCATTGTCCAGCACGCCACCATCGATCAAACGCGCGATGCCGGGATGATCCAGACGTGCCAACACCCGGCGCTCGCGTTCCAGTTGCTCCTTGAAACGCGCATCCTCGCCACGCAGCAATTTGATCGCGGCACGCTTGTCGAACGCGCCATCGGCACGTTCGGCCAGATACACCGTGCCCATGCCGCCTTGACCGATTTTTTCCAGCAACCGCCACGGCCCGGCACGCAGGCCGCGCCGATCGGTGGTGCGTTCGCGCGTGATGTCATCCGCCAGTGCGCCCAGCGCGGGCAAGCCATCGTCCTGCGCCAGCGCGCGGCGCAGATCGGCAATCAAGTCAGGGTGGATTTCCCCGCACAGCGCGAGAAACCGCTCGCGTGCCTCACCCTCCAGTTCGAGCGCACGGTCGATCAGCGGCTCCAGCCGGGCGAAACGGGCGTTGATGTCGTTCACGCGATTCCCTTGCTGGCACCCCTGCCGATTGTGCAACCACGACGCAACGATTCCCACCACGACCACCCATCACGCGCCAATTCAGACACCTTTGTGCAGCGCACTTCCCGGCGTACTTGTCCGAAGTCCGATTTTCCCATTTTGATCCGTAACACCGAACACAGGTAACAAAGACCACGCCACCCAACGTCGCAAGGACGACCATGCACAACCATTTTCGATTGGCGATACTCGGGCTGCTGACCTTCTTTGCCATCACGGCACACGCTAAATCCTCTCCCGATTCCAGCGGGGCGGCCTATCCATCTGGCGTCGCGCTGCCGACGTTCTCCGATAGCGTCAAAGGCTACGCGTGGGCAAACGCGGCCAGCGCGCCGTCCTATGTGCCTTCTCCACTATATTCATACAACGCAAGTGGTGGCGGCATCAGCATCAGCCGAAGCGAAACCGGCCGATACTCCGTCACGTTCGCAGGGCTGGGAAGCGTGGCTGGAAGCGGACACGTACAGGTTTCGGCTTACGACACGAAGGCTTCGTGCAGCACCACGGGTTGGGGGGGCGCCCCCAGCCACCTCGTTGTCGAGGTGGCCTGCCGCAACAACCTTGATGCGCTCGTCGATGCGCGGTTCACGGTGATGTTCGTGTCGAGCGTGGGCGCAGCGGATGTATCGATGGCCTATGCGTGGGCCCACGACATGCTCGGCGCGTCCTACACCCCCAGCGGCACCTATTCATACAACGGCACAGGCGGTGCCATCACGGCAACCCGCAGTGCAACCGGCCTTTACACGATGCGATTCGCCGGCGTGGGTTCGCTCTCGGGCGGACATGTCCAGGTGACCGCCTATGGCTCCGCCGCCCGTTGCCAGCCCGTTGGGTGGAGTTTCCCGGGCCCCGCGCAGGTCATCGCGGTCAGATGCTTTGATGCGGG
>JAEXRB010000023.1 GCA_023438325.1 Pseudomonadota bacterium
ATGCTGGCCGTCACCGCCGCGCTGGTCGGGCAAGGGCTGGGTGGCGACATCGCGCTGATCACCGATGGCCGTTTCTCCGGTGCCACCTATGGCTTCATGGTCGGCCACATCTGCCCGGAGGCTGCGCTCGGCGGCCCCATCGGCAAGCTGCGCAGCGGCGATCGCATCGTCATCGACGTGCAGGCCCGCAGCATTTCCACCGATGCCGATCTGGATGCCCGCGCCATCGAATGGAAGCCCGGCCAGCGCGAGCTTTCCGGCGCTCTGGCCAAGTACGCCGCGCTGGTGTCTTCCGCCTCCGAAGGCGCCGTCACCGCTTTTCCTCCCGCCCGTTTCTGACGCTTTTTCCCTCCCACTCCACACGCCCAAGGAACAACGATGAAGACCTACACCTCCGCCGATGCCAACCCCGCCGCCCTGCGAGACAAGCTCACCGTGATCTACGGTTACGGCAGCCAGGGTCGTGCCCATGCCCGCAACCTGCACGAATCCGGCTTCAACGTACTCATTGCGGCGCGCCCGGAAGGTGCCAGCTTCAAGCAGGCCCAGGCCGACGGGCTGGCCGTGGACACGCCGGAAAACGCGATTCCGAAAGCCGATCTGATCGCATTGCTCACGCCCGACATGGTGCAGGCAGAGGTTTACGAGAACGTCGTGGCACCGCTGGCCAAGTCCGGCGCGGCGCTTTTGTTCGCCCACGGTTTCAACGTGCACTTCGGCGCGATCACGCCGCGTACCGATCTGGACGTGATCCTCGTCGCACCGAAAGGCCCGGGCGCGCTGGTGCGCAGCCAGTACGAGGAAGGTCGTGGCGTGCCGTCGCTGTTTGCCATCTATCAAGATGCCACCGGCAAGGCCAAGGAGCTCTCGCTGGCCTATGCCGATGGCATCGGCGGTACCCGCGGCGGCGTGCTGGAAACCACGTTTGCCGAAGAAACCGAAACCGATCTGTTCGGCGAACAGGCGGTGCTGTGCGGCGGTGCCACCGAGTTGGTCGTCATGGGCTGGGAGACGCTGGTGGAAGCCGGCTATCAGCCGGAGATCGCCTATTACGAGTGTCTGCACGAGCTGAAGCTGATCGTCGATCTGCTCTACGAAGGCGGCATCACCCGCATGCACCAGTTCATCTCCGAAACCGCGCAGTACGGCGACCTCACCCGTGGCCCGCGCGTGGTGGATGCGCATGCGCGCGAACAGATGCGTCAGGTGTTGCGCGAGATCCAGGATGGCCAGTTCGCACGCGAATGGATCGCCGAGCACAAGAGTGGCCGCGCCAACTATCAGGCGCTCAAGCAGAAGGATCTGGATCACCCGATCGAGGAAGTGGGCAAGCGCCTGCGTGCCTCGATGAGTTGGTTGAAGGATTCGGCTTCGACCGGGAAGTAAGCAATCACACCGGAAACTCCGGTTCGTGCTTCGCCATGCCGAGGGCGAGCCGGAGCGTTCACGAGGCGGCCCGCTATCGGCCCGCACACGCGCAACACCTGCAAGGAGAACACTCATGAGCGACCACGTACGCATCTTCGACACCACCCTGCGTGACGGCGAACAATCGCCCGGCTGCTCGATGACCACGCCGCAGAAGCTCCTCCTTGCCCAGCAGCTTGCCGAGTTGGGCGTGGACGTGATCGAAGCCGGCTTCGCCGCTGCCAGCCCGGATGATTTCAACGCCGTGCAATCCATCGCCCGCACGGTGAAGGGCAGCTCCGTCGCGGCGCTGGCGCGGTGTCAGCGGCATGACATCGAGCGCGCTGCCGCGGCTGTGGAAGCGGCGGAAATGCCGCGCATCCACACTTTCATCGCCACCTCGGATCTGCATCTGGAACACAAGCTGCGGATGAGCCGCGAACAGGTGCTCGATTCCATCGCAGAGCATGTTTCGCTGGCACGTTCGTTGTGCGCGGATGTGGAGTTTTCCGCCGAGGACGCCTCGCGTTCGGATCCCGAGTTCCTGGTCAAGGCGTTCGAAGCGGCAATCCAGGCCGGCGCCACCACGCTCAACATTCCCGATACGGTGGGCTATGCCGTGCCGGCCGAGTACGGCGCGCTGTTCGCCTATCTGAAAAAGCATGTACGCGGGGTGGAAAACGTCATCCTGTCCTCGCATTGCCACGACGATCTGGGCCTGGCCGTGGCCAATTCACTGGCTGCGATCGAAAACGGCGCGCGTCAGGTGGAATGCACCATCAACGGCATCGGCGAGCGCGCCGGCAATGCCGCGATGGAAGAAATCGTCATGGCGCTGCGCACCCGCCCCGGCATCTACGGCGTGCAGACGCGCATCCGCACCCAACGCCTGTATCCGGTTTCGCGCCAGCTCGTCGCGCTCACCGGCAGCCAGGTCGCGCGCAACAAGGCCATCGTGGGCGAGAACGCCTTCGCGCACGAATCGGGCATCCATCAGCACGGCATGCTGCGCAACCGCGCCACCTACGAAATCATGGTGCCCGAGGATGTCGGCGTGTCGCGTTCCTCGCTGGTGCTGGGCAAGCACTCCGGCCGCGCTGCTTTGGCCGACCGTTTCAAGGCGCTCGGTCATGACCTGGACGAAGCTGCGCTCAATCGCGCTTTTGCCGCGTTCAAGGCGCTGGCCGATCGCAAGAAGGAAGTATTCGATGCCGATCTGGAATCCATCGCGCTGGGCTCCAGTGGCGATGAAACCGGGCCGTGGCGTCTCACCTCGATCCAGATCGGCGGGCGCATCGGGCAAGGCGCCATGCCGGAAGCGGTGGTCGAGCTGGTGCACGAAGCCGGCCGCCACGTGAAGCAGACGGCCATCGGCGATGGCCCGGTGCATGCGTTGTTCACCGCCATCGAGCTGGCCACAGGCTTCCAGTTCGGCCTGACCGATTACCAAGTGCGCTCGCTCTCCACCGGCGAAGATGCGCAGGGCGAAGCGCGCGTGAAAGTGCATGCAGACGGGCGCGATTACCACGGCCGTGCGGTGTCCACCGACGTGCTCGAAGCCAGCGCGCTGGCCTATCTGGAAGTGGTCAACCGCTTCGAACGTCGCCGCATCCTGCTGGCGCAATCCGAGGCGGCCTGAGGCAGATCGAACATGAGCACACCCCGTACCATCATCGAGAAAATCTGGGATGCACATTGCGTGCGCCCGGAAACCGACGCCGCCCCGGCGATCCTCTACATCGACCTGCATCTGGTGCATGAAGTCACCACGCCGCAGGCCTTCGACGAACTGCGTGCGCGCGGCCTGAAAGTGCGCCGCCCGGATCGCACCCTCGCCACGCTGGATCATTCCACCCCGACCTTGCCACCCAACCCGGATGGCTCCTTGCCTTACGTCGACGCCGCCACCGCCAATCAGGTGGCGACGATGGAGCGCAATTGCGACGAGTTCGGCATCGTGCTCAACGGGTTCGGCTCCGGCCAGCGCGGCGTGGTGCATGTGATGGGGCCCGAAGTGGGCGCCACCCAGCCCGGCATGACGATCGTCTGCGGCGATTCGCACACCGCCACGCACGGCGCCTTCGGTGCACTCGCGTTCGGCATCGGCACCACCGAAGTCGGCCATGTGCTGGCAACCCAATGCCTTCTGCAACGCCGTCCGAAAACCCTCGCCGTCACCGTCAACGGCACCCTGCGCCCGGAAGCCAGTGCCAAGGATCTGATCCTGCACATCATCGGCCGCCTCGGCATGGATGGCGGCACCGGCCATGTCATCGAGTATCGCGGCCAAGCCATCCGAGCACTCTCGATGGATGGTCGCATGACCTTGTGCAACATGAGCATCGAAGCCGGCGCCCGCGCAGGTCTGGTTGCGCCGGACGACACCACCTTTGCTTATCTGCGTGGCCGCAAGAACGCCCCGCAGGGTGCGGACTTCGATGCGGCGGTAGCGCGCTGGAAGCATTACGTCAGCGACGATGGCGCCGTGTTCGACCGCGAAATCATCCTAGACGCGGCCGACGTGGCACCCACCATCACCTGGGGCACCAATCCCGGCCAGGTTGTCGCGATCGATCAAGCCGTGCCCGAGGCCTGCGATGACATCGCCAAGCGCAGCCTTGCCTACATGGGCTTTGCCACCGGCGCGCCTCTGCTCGGGCAGAAGGTGGACATGGTGTTCGTCGGTTCCTGCACCAATGGCCGCCTTTCCGACCTGCGCGCTGTGGCGGAGGTATTGCGTGGCAACGAAGTTGCACCGCACGTCACCATGCTCGTGGTTCCCGGTTCGGATGCGGTGAAACGTCAGGCCGAGGCCGAAGGCATCCATGAAATCGTGAAAGCTGCTGGCGCACAGTGGCGCGAACCGGGCTGCTCGATGTGCCTGGGCATGAACGGCGATCAGGTGCCCGCCGGCCAGCTTTGCGTTTCCACCTCCAACCGCAACTTCGAGGGCCGCCAGGGCAAGGGCGCCCGCACCGTGCTCGCCAGCCCGGTGACTGCTGCCGTGTGTGCTCTCGCGGGCGTCATTGCCGATCCGCGTACCTTCACCACCGAAAAGGCCGCCTGATGCAACCCTTCGTGCGTTTTGAATCCGTGCTGGCCGTGCTGCCGCAGGAAAACATCGACACCGATCAGATCATCCCGGCGCGCTTCCTCACCACCACCGAACGCGCCGGCATCGGGCGCGGTTGCTTTGCCGATTGGCGTTTCGATGCCGAAGGCAACGAGCGCGCCGATTTTCCGCTGCATCGCCCGGAACTTCGCGGCGCCGGCATCATTGCCGCCGGCCGCAATTTCGGCTGCGGCTCCTCGCGCGAACATGCGCCATGGGCCTTGCTCGACTATGGCATCCGCGTCGTCATCTCCACCCGCATCGCCGATATTTTCCGCAACAACGCGCTCAAGAACGGCGTGCTGCCGCTGGTGGTCGATGAGGCGGACTGGAAGCGCATCGCAGGCTGTGAGGGGCAGAAGCTCATCGTCGATCTGGACGCGTTGCGGATCGAATTGCCCGATGGCTCGGCTGTCGGCTTCGAGGTGGAAGCGTTCGCGCGGCAGTGCCTGCTCAAGGGCGTGGATCAGCTCGGCTATCTGCTGTTGCAGGAGAACGCCATCGATGCCTTCGAGCGCAACAGGGCGGCGTGACGATTTGCCTGCGACCCAATACCGACACCACAAAAGACCCTCATGAAAGCAACCCTCGCCCTTCTCCCCGGTGACGGCATCGGCCCCGAAGTCGTCGCGCAAGCGCGGCTCCTGCTCGATGCCATCGCCACCCGCTTCGGCCACCAATTCACGCTGGAGGAAGCCCTGATCGGCGGCGCCGCCATCGATGCCACGGGCGATCCGCTGCCGCCTGAAACCATCGCCCTGTGCGAGCGCGCCGATGCGGTGCTGCTAGGTGCCGTCGGCGGCCCGAAGTGGTCTGATCCGAACGCGCCCGTGCGCCCGGAGCAGGGTCTTCTGAAACTGCGCGCCACCCTCGGCGTGTATGCCAACTTGCGCCCGGTCGCGCCGCATCCGGTGGCTGCGAAACACGCCCCGATCAAGCCTGAACTGCTCGAAGGTGTTGATCTGCTGTTCGTGCGCGAACTCACCGGCGGCGCGTACTTTGGCGAGAAGGGCCGCGAGCAGGATGGGCAGGTGGCCTTCGATGTGAGTCGTTATTCGGTGGCTGAAGTGGAGCGCGTCACCCGCCGCGCCGCACAGCTTGCGCGCGGCCGTCGCCAGAAGATCACCCACGTGGACAAGGCCAACGTGCTGGAAACCTCGCGCCTGTGGCGCAGCGTGGTCACGCGTGTGCTTTCCGAGGAATTTCCCGATATCGCGTTCGAACACGTGCTGGTGGATGCGATGACCATGCACCTGCTGCATCGCCCGGCCAGCTTCGATGTGATCCTCACCGAAAACCTGTTCGGCGACATCCTCACCGACGAAGCCTCGGTGCTCGCAGGCTCGATGGGTTTGCTGCCCTCCGCTTCCATCGGCGATAGCGCCAGCGGCCTGTACGAACCGATTCACGGCTCGGCCCCGGACATCGCCGGAAAAGGCATCGCCAACCCTTACGCCACGCTGCTGTCGGTCGCCCTGCTGCTGCGCCATTCGCTCGGGCTGGACGCTGAAGCGCGCGCGGTCGAAAGCGCGGTGTCGCAGGCGCTCGATGCCGGCGTGCTGACGCGCGATCTCGTTGCCGAAGGTGCCGTGTCCACATCCGAAGCTGGCGCGTGGGTTGCAACGCGAGTGCGCGAAGCGCGATGAATCGCCCGCATCCTTCGCCGGAAGATGCCAGCGCCTGGTTGCGCGCCATTCTCACCGCGCCCGTGTACGACGTGGCGCAGCGCACCGCGCTGGAACCGGCGCGACGGCTTTCCGCTCGGCTTGGCGAAAACGTGCTGCTCAAGCGCGAAGACCAGCAGCCCGTGTTCTCCTTCAAGCTGCGCGGCGCCTACACGCGCTTGGCGCGGCTCACGCCCGAAGAACGTACGCGCGGTGTGCTGGCTGTCTCCGCCGGCAATCATGCGCAGGGCGTTGCGCTGGGTGCCAAACACCTCGGGCTAGATGCCGTCATCGTGATGCCCGCCACCACGCCGAAGATCAAATACGCCTCGGTTCAAGCCCTTGGCGCACGCGCGGTGCTGCATGGTGACTCCTACGACGACGCGGCCGCGCACGGCATCGCCTTGGCACACGCCGAAGGCCGCACCTTGATTCATCCCTACGATGATCAGGATGTCATTGCCGGGCAGGGCACCGTCGCCATGGAACTGCTCGCCGATCACCACGGCCGGCTCGATGCCGTATTCATTCCCGTCGGCGGTGGCGGCCTGGCAGCAGGCATGGCGACCTACATCAAGGCGCTGGATCCTTCTATCCGCGTCATCGCGGTGGAACCTGACGATGCTGCTTGTCTGAAAGCCGCACTCGCCGCCGATCAGCCCGTGCGGCTGGAACACGTCGGCATCTTCGTCGATGGCTGCGCCGTGCGGCAGATCGGTGCCTTGCCGTTCGAGTTGCTGCGTGGCCGTGTCGATCACGTCGTCACCGTCGATGCCGACCAAGTCTGCGCCGCCATCCGCGATGTGTTCGAAGATACCCGCAGCATCGTCGAACCAGCAGGCGCCCTCGCCGTGGCCGGCATGAAACGCTGGAGCGCGGAAAATCCAGGAGAACACCGCACCTTCGCCGCCGTGCTGAGTGGTGCGAACATGAATTTCGACCGGCTCGGCTACGTTTCCGAGCGCGCCAGCATCGGCGAACAGAACGAAGCCCTGTTCGGCGTCACCATCCCCGAGCGCCCCGGCGCGTATCTGGACCTGATACGCGCCCTCGGCCAGCGCGCCATCACCGAGTTCAATTACCGCTACCACGGACCCGGCAGCGCACAGATCTATCTCGGCGTGCAGCTCAAGCAGGGCAGCAGCGAACGTGCCGCCCTGCTGCAAAGCCTCGCTCAGGCCGGTTATCCCGTCGCCGATTACACCGAAAACGAAGTCGCCCGCCTGCACGTGCGCCACCTCGTCGGTGGCCCGGCACCGCTGCAACGCGAGCGCCTGTTCCGTTTCGAGTTCCCCGAACGTCCCGGCGCATTGCGGCATTTTCTTGAAACCCTCGGCAGCCGCTGGAACATCAGCCTGTTCCATTATCGAAACCACGGCGCCGCCGATGGCCGTGTACTCTGTGGATTCGAAGTGGCCGAGTCGGACGATGCCACCTTCGTCGCCGATCTGGAAAAACTCGGCTACTGGTACAGCGAAGAAACCGGCAACCCCGCACTGATGCAATTCGGCCTCGGCCTCGGCGGCGGGGCTTCCGTCGGCTCATGAATCCGATAGACCAGTTCCAACTCCTCGCCCTGCCTCACACGCCCGATCCCATCCAATTCCGCTCAGACGCTCCCAGGCTTGCCATGCGCATGCCCAAGTGTGACGATGCCGCCAAGCCCCAGCGATCTCCAGTCCCGGAAAATCTCCAGGATTAGGCTGACAAGTTAGGCTGGGCCACAAGAACAACCGCATGTTTCATAAGAAATTTTCCATCCGCTCTGGCAATAAACAGACAGATTAGGCTGAGGAATTAGGCTGAAACATGCGGTCGAATAGGCGTTAGGCCTCAGAACATGCAATGTCGAAACCGTTTGAGTGGCCGGACTATCCATGCCCCAAGTGTGAGCTTGAGCAGCAGTGGATGGTTCGTAGCTGCAAGAACTCGGGTGGCCAAGACACCTGCCTGTTCGTGTGCGGACACTGCGGCCATCGCACCCAGGACTTCGTCGGAGTAAAGGCAGTGCGCAAGGCTGGCATCGTTCCCGAGCCAATTGAGGCCACGAGCCCTTTGCCAACTTGCGCAGTCTGCGGCACCGTCGGCGCAGAGAATCATCATTGGGCGCCATACGCGCTGTTCGGTGAGGAGTCGGAACGGTGGCCAAAGTCATTTCTGTGCCAGCCATGCCATGCCCGCTGGCACCAAGTTGTCACGCCCAACATGCGGTGCGTAGACTGAGGCCTAACAATTCATTCAAGCCGAACCCTGCTCGCGGGTCGGCTTAATTCCGGCGTTGGGCTGCAATTCGGGTTGGAGGTATTCCGT
>JAEXRB010000029.1 GCA_023438325.1 Pseudomonadota bacterium
ACCGCGCAGATAGTTGTAAGCCACGTCCGCACCCACCGCGTAACAGGCAATCGCCATGCCTTCGACCACGGCATGCGGGTTGAAACGCAGGATGTCGCGATCCTTGCAGGTCCCCGGCTCGGATTCATCCGAGTTGCACAGGATGTACTTCTGTCCGGGCCCCTTCGGCATGAAGCTCCACTTCAGCCCGGTCGGGAAGCCGGCACCGCCACGGCCGCGCAGGCCGGACTGCTTGACCAACTCCACCACTTCGGCAGGCGAAATCTTCTCTTCGAGGATTTTGCGCCACGCCTGATAGCCACCTGTCTTGAGGTAGTTTTCATACGTCCACGGCTGATCGAAATGCAGCGTGGTGTAGACGACGTTGTGTTCCTGGGGCACAGGTCCGAATGGCATGACCGTTCCGTTTTTCCATTGCGCCGCTATGCGTGGCGCGGGGTTCTAAAGATGGGCGATGAAGTGGCGCACGCGCGTCATTTCAACGCATCAAGGAGCGCATCGATCGCTTCCGGCGTCAGCTTCTCGTGGTAGTGGCCATTGACGGTTGCCGCTGGCGCGCCACAACACGCCGCGATGCATTCTTCCTCGCGCTTGAGGTAAATCCGCCCGTCCGGCGTACTCTCGCCAAGCGCGATGCCGAGCTTTTTCTCGCAATGGCGGACCAGATCTTCTGCACCATTGAGCCAGCAGGAAATGTTGGTGCAGATGGCGACGTTGTTGCGCCCCACCGCCTTGGTTTCCAGCATCGAGTAGAACGTGGCGACTTCGTAAGCCCAGATCGGCGGCAGATCGAGGTATTTGGCAACGGCGGCGATCAATGCATCGCTCAACCAGCCTTGATTCTGCTCCTGCGCGGCAAACAGCCCCTGGATCAGGGCCGATCGCTTGCGCTCGGGCGGGAACTTGGCGACCCACTCGTCGATGTGGTGACGGGTGTGATCGCTCAGCACGACCTGCGGGTCAACGTCCTTGACCGCCTCGAAATTTCCGGTTGCCTTCATCGTCTTGCCTTATCGATCCACTTCGCCGAACACGATGTCGTAAGTACCGATCATCGCCACCACGTCGGAAAGCATGTGTCCGCGCACCACTTCGTCCATCGAGGAAAGATGGGCAAAGCCGGGCGCACGCAGCTTCACTCGGAACGGCTTGTTGGCACCGTCGGAGATCAGGTAACAGCCGAACTCGCCCTTGGGCGCTTCCACGGCGGCATAGGTTTCCCCCTCAGGTACCACATAGCCTTCGGTGAAGAGCTTGAAGTGATGGATCAGGGCTTCCATGTCCTCCTTCATCTCTTCGCGATTGGGCGGCGCCACCTTGAAGTTGCGCGCCATCACCGGGCCTTGGAGGGTGCGCAGCTTGGCTACGCACTGCTTGATGATGCGGGCCGATTCGCGCATCTCGGCCACCTTGATGAGGTAGCGGTCGTAGCAATCGCCGGCACTGCCGACGGGGATGTCGAAATCCACCTCGGCATACTTCGCGTAAGGCTGCTTCTTGCGCACGTCCCACGCAGTGCCGGTGGAGCGCAGCATGTGGCCGGTCATGCCCCAAGCCAGCGCCTGCTCGGGTGTGACCACGCCGATGCCCACGGTGCGCTGCTTCCAGATGCGATTGTCGGTGAGCAGGGTTTCATACTCGTCGACGCGATGCGGGAAGTCATCGGCGAAGGCATTGAGGAAATCCAGCATCGAGCCTTCGCGCCAGGCGTTCAGGCGCTTGAGATCCTTGCCCTTGTGCCAAGGCGTTTCCTTGTATTTGGGCATCTGATCGGGGAGGTCGCGATAGACGCCACCGGGGCGATAGTACGCCGCATGCATGCGGGCACCGGAAACCGCCTCGTAGGCGTCCATCAGCTCTTCGCGCTCGCGGAAGGCGTAAAGCATCACCGCCATCGCCCCCAGATCGAGGCCGTTGGCACCGATCCACATCAAGTGGTTCAGGATGCGGGTGATCTCGTCGAACATCGTGCGGATCCACAACGCACGTTCGGGCGCCTGGATACCGAGCAGGTTCTCGATCGCCATCACGTAGGCGTGCTCGTTGCACATCATCGAGACGTAATCGAGCCGATCCATGTAACCGATGGACTGATTGAACGGCTTGGATTCAGCCAGTTTTTCGGTACCGCGGTGCAGAAGGCCCACATGTGGATCGGCACGCTGCACGACCTCGCCGTCCATCTCCAGCACCAGGCGCAGCACGCCGTGCGCGGCAGGATGCTGCGGGCCGAAGTTGAGGGTGTAATTGCGGATTTCCATGACCTTATTTCCCCGCCTGCGCGGCTGCTTCGGCACGGGCTTGCTCGATGCGCGAATCGTGGCGGACCACGCGCGGCACATTGACGCGCGGCTCGATGCTGACCGGCTCGTAAATCACGCGACCCTGTTCTGCGTCGTAGCGCACTTCCACGTTGCCGATCAGCGGGAAGTCCTTGCGGAACGGATGCCCGACAAAACCGTAATCGGTGAGGATGCGGCGCAAGTCCGGGTGACCTTCGTAGATGATGCCGAACAAGTCGAAGGCCTCGCGCTCGAACCAGTTGGCCACCGGCCAGATGTCCACCAGCGATGGCACCACTGGAAGGCCATCATCCGGCGCGTAGGTACGCAGGCGCAGGCGTTGGTTGTTGCGCACCGAAAGCAGCTGCACCACCGATGCAAAGCGCTGGACCTGACTGTCCGGGCGCGGACGGCTGGCCCAGTCGAAACGCCCTGGCCCCAGACCTTCCACGCCACGCGAAAAGCCTTCGGAGGAGACATCATCGGTGTCCCACTCGGTCTGGCCATAGCCCAGATAGTCCACGCCACAGACATCGATCAGTTGATCGAAACCGAATGCCGGCTCGTCACGCAGCGTGCGTGCCACTTCGAGCAGGCGATCAGGTGCCACGACCAGCGTGAGCTGGGTATCGGCATGGGTGTAGCGGTGCTCGATGCAGTCGACGATCCGATCCTCGAACCGCGCCTTCAACCGCTGCGCCAGGGTGTTTTCTGACTCGACCATGGACGGCGTGCCTTCCTCGAAAAATGACGGTGGCGCTCAGCGCGCGATGGTATTGGTGCGACGGATCTTCTTCTGCAATTGCAAGATGCCGTGGGCCAGTGCTTCAGCGGTCGGCGGGCAACCGGGCACATAGACATCCACCGGCACCACGCGATCGCAGCCGCGCACCACCGAATAGGAATAGTGGTAGTACCCGCCACCGTTGGCGCACGACCCCATGGAAATCACCCACTTGGGCTCGGTCATCTGGTCGTAGACCTTGCGCAGCGCCGGCGCCATCTTGTTGACCAGCGTGCCGGCCACGATCATCACGTCTGACTGGCGCGGGCTGGGGCGATAGATGACGCCCATGCGATCCAGGTCGATGCGCGCGCAGCTGGCATGCATCATCTCGACCGCGCAGCACGCCAAGCCGAACGTCACAGGCCACATCGAACCGGTGCGCGCCCAATTGACCAGCGCGTCTACCGAGGTGGTGACGAAACCACGCTCCAGCAGGGGATTTTCGCCTTCCGGCCTGAGGATGTCGTCGACGCGAGCCAGAGGCTCAGGATTGTGGAAGAACTGTGCAATGCTCATGTCATTCCCACTCCAGTGCGCCCTTCTTCCATTCGTAGACGAAGCCCACGACGAGAATGGCCAGGAAAATCGTCATCGCCACGATGGCCTGCGCGCCCAGTTCCTTGAACACCACGGCCCACGGGAACAGGAACGCGATTTCCAGATCGAACACAATGAACAGGATGGCAATGAGGTAATAGCGCACGTCAAAGCGCATGCGCGCATCCTCGAACGCCTCGAAGCCGCACTCGTAAGGGGACAGCTTTTCCGAACTCGGGCGCTTGGGGCCCAGCAGGTTTCCGATCACCAGCAGCGCGATGCCTATGCCGGTGGAAACAATCAGGAAAAGCAGGATCGGCAGATACTCGCCCAGCACGTCATCCTCGACTCGACCAGTGGCCGCAGGCAGGCCTGCAACCGTTCATCGCACTTCGGTGCGACGGCGCGCCGCTTCGTCGGGCGGGAGCCAGCCCGACAGCCGCTCCGATGACGAGAGGCATGAATCGCGCTGGCGTCCCGTGCGGAAGTGGCTTCAAAGCCCTTCTGCACCCGGCTCGCGGCAAACCAGAAACGGTGTTCACGCTGCCTCGGCAACGCCAAACCGCTCTACAAGACTGCCAATTGTCGCATGCGGTCTTGCGAAGCGGCAACACAACCGTCCCTGCGTGCTCGATCTGCGACCCCGGTCGCAAGTCGGGCCAAAAGCCTAACGGGAACGGAAATCACTTGCCCTGACAATACGCCTTGCGGATCTCCAACGCTTTGGGCATGAGGCTTTGCAGGGGGGCAATGCGGGTGCTGCCGGAAGGATGGGTGGACATGAACTCCGGCGGCGCCTGCCCACCACTGGCCTGACC
>JAEXRB010000037.1 GCA_023438325.1 Pseudomonadota bacterium
TCGGTGATGTGTATTAGAGACAGGGCTAGTTCCGCCAGTACGGTGAGTTCTTCGGCTTGCTGTTGCGGTGAGCGACCTTCCGCATCCAGCGGCAACGAACCTTCCGGATCGAGCGCGGCACGCAGACGATGCTGGCATGCGGTGCGGGCATCGCCGGCAAGCGCCAGCGCCTCCAGTTTCGCGGCCAGCTCGGCACGGCGACTTTCAGGCGCATCGGCGCGCAGCCCATCGGGCTGATCGCACAGTTCGGCCGCATGCAGCAGGGTGTTCAGTTCTTCCCGGCGTGCCGTTTCGGCATGTTGGCTCTGGGCCTCGCGCACTTTGGCCACGGCGCGATCCAAGGCGCGTTCGTCCAGGCCCGCGCGCGGCGCGGCACGTGCAGGACGCATGGGCTTTCGGTCACGCGGCGCAGGTGGTTCCTCAGCGGCAGGCAGCGAATCGGCCAGCGTGCGCCAGCGTGTCTGCAAGGCGGAAAGGCGCGCATCGGCCTGCGCCAGCGCGGCAGTGTCGTGCGCCAGTTGTGCCAGTTCGTCGAGGATGCTGCGGGCTTCGTCGGCGACGGCGCTTTCGGCGGCGTGACGCTCGCGCTGTTTTTCGTCGGCCTGGTTGAACCAGGGATCAACCAGTTCGCGCAGCTCTTTCCACAATGCATCGTCCACCTTGCGCGCGGCGCGCGGCAGGGTTTTCCAAGTCGCCTGGGCTTGCCGCGCGAGGGGCAGCGCAGCCGCCAGTTCGGCGTGCATGAGATCGCGGCGCAGGTTGGCGAGCAGCTTGCGCTTCTGTGCTTCGGCATCGGTTTCGGCTTCACCGATGCTGGTGTCCAGGCGGGTGAGCGCATCGCGCAGACGACGGCTGATGTCGCGCCGGGCGGCAGGATCGAGTTCATCGCAGAGGCGCAATTGATCGACCACCTGACGGCGCGTGGTAAGCAGTTCGCGGATCGCCATGGGTTCGGCGAGGCGCGGGTCCAGCTCGTTCAGGAAGGCTTCGATTTCTTCACGCTTGGCACCACGCAGTTCGCGACGCTTCTCGAAGTACGGCCGCGCGGGCGCCAGCACGCGGTGGCAGGCGGCGCGGAAACGGCGCGTGAGCGGATGCTCGGGCGCTTCGGGTGTGCGGGCTTCGGTGTCGTCGAGGCGCTGCCATTCGGCTTGCAGTTCCTTCACCTTCACCGCGACGGCATCCGGGTGCAGTCCGCTGCCGGCAAGCGCTTCGGTATCGTCGATCAGGCGCATGCGCGCCTTGTTGCCAGACCAGTGCTGCCATTTGGCCAGCGTTTCCAGTTCCCGCATGGCGTCTGCCACGCGGCGCGTGAGTGCACGCGGGAACTGATCGCGCAGCAGGGCACGATCGGCATCGATGCCGCGTTGCAGGTCGCGGGCGATGGCGAGTTGGCCGGAAGACACGGCCGCTTCCAGTTCGCCGATGCGCGTGGCAAGGCCATCGAGTGCGGCCTGACGCTGGCGTTCGCGTTCCTCGAACTTCTTGTGCAGGGTGCCGGCAACGGCGCGGAAGTGGGCTTCGGTCTGGTGTTCTTCGGGCAACAGCGGTTCGATCCGGCGCAGGCGTGCCAGCCAGCGCTTCTCGAGATCTTCCAGCTCGCGCGGGCCGAGGCGTTCGGCGCGAGCTTCCAGTTCGGCCAGCAGCGCGACGATGGCGGTGTCCGGTTCGCGCGCGGGCACGGCAGCTGATGCGGTCATCGGCTCGGGTTCGGGCAGTGGCAATTCCGGTGCCGGCGCTGGTGGATTCAGGGCGTTTTCCAGCGCGGTGAAATAGCCGTCCACGCGGCGTTCAATCGTGGCATCCAGGCGTGGCTTGAGCGTTTCCCACTCCAGCGCCAGTGCGTCCCGTTGCGTGGCGGCATTCGGCGCGGCGGCACGGCGCAGGGCGTCCAGTTCCTCGCAGATGGCCAGTGCGCGTTCTTGCGTGGCGGTCGGGTCGCCGGCGGCAAGACGCGCGGCGAAGGCGCGCTCGCGCGCGGTGCGGGCGAGGAGTTTGTCGGTCTTGCGCACGCGTTCGGCGATGCGTTCGAGCGTGGCAGTGTCGTCGATGCGATCCAGCAGCCAGCGCCGCAGTTCGGGGTCGGGATCCTTGATGCAGCGTTCGGTGATGAGGCCGGGGCGTGCGACGCGCTCCAGTCCGAGTCGCCGCAGTACGGATTCGGGGGCCTGCTGCGCCACGGTCGAAAGGATGTCGGCATCTTCTTCCACCGCCAGCACGCGTTCGCGTTCGGCCAGCGGCACGGAGGCATCGAGCAGGCGCTGGATGAAGCGCTGGCGCGCCGTGCTGCGCACGCCGGCATCGGCGTCGTTGCGCATGCGGTCGCCCAGCAGGCTCAAGTCGTCGATGCGGCGGAGCGCGGCCAGCCGCACGCTCGCTTCGGGATCGTTGCGCGCCAGATCCGGCAGTTTGGCGAGAAGGTCGGGATGGGTGTCGCTGGCGACAGCGGCAGTGCGGCGGGAAGCATCACGGTGCTCCCAGGCGGGTTTGCGCAGCAGGGAAAACAGGCTCACGGTGGATCGCTCGTGTTCGATGGGCGGGGGCCGACGCTGAAAGTGCGGCCAAGCCCAGCGTTGTAGCACGAACCGCACGATCCGTTGCAGGATGACGCGGTACGCTATGCCTTTATCGCCTTGATCCAGCTGGAGACCTGTCATGAACAGCGCCATTCCCGCGCGCGGCGGCAAGCGCAGCCACCTTTACATCCGTTTGGGCACGGTGCTGGTTGCCGTGCTGCTGCTCGTGGTCGCGGCGATGATGTGGTGGTGGGATCACGAACCGCCGCCGTTCGATGCCGCTGCCAACGCGCGCGAGGCTGCAGCACGGACAAAACAGCCTGTGGTTGCCGGCACCGTCACCACGCGGACGCTGGCAGCCGTTGCCGACAGCTTGCTCGACAAGCGCGGCGGTTATCTTTCCAACGACAAGCTGCCGCCCGGCGCGATCATGGACAACGTGCCGAACTGGGAGTTCGGCGTATTGGTGCAGGTGCGGGATCTCTCCAAGGCATTGCGCAACGATTTCTCGCGCTCGCAAACCCAGAGTGTGGAAGATGCCGATCTGGCTGCCGCCGATCCGCTGTTTTCCTCGCCCAACGACCGCTGGCTGCTGCCCTCCAGTGAAAGCCAGTACCGCAAGGGCATCGGCCATGTCGAAGCCTATCTGGCGCGCTTGGGCGAGCCGGGTGGCAGCGCGCAGTTCTACGCCCGCGCCGACAATCTCGCCGATTGGCTGGCGGTGGTGGAAAAGCGTCTGGGTTCATTGTCGCAGCGACTTTCGGCCAGCGCCGGGCAAGCGGTACTGGATACCGATCCGGACAGCACCGCCGAGGTTGGCCCAGATGGGCTGGTGGTGGTGAAAACACCGTGGACGCAGATCGACGACGTGTTTTACGAAGCGCGCGGTTCCACCTGGGCGCTGCTGCACTTCCTCAAGGCGGTGGAAGTGGATTTCGACCGCGTGCTGCGCGACAAGAACGCACTCATCAGCCTGCGCCAGATCATCCGCGAACTGGAGGAAACCCAGGCGCCGCTCGGCAGCCCGGTGGTGCTCAATGGCACGCCGTTCGGGTTCTTCGCCAACCATTCGCTGGTGATGGCCAATTACATCTCGCGAGCCAACGCCGCAATCATCGACCTGCGCCGCCTGCTGGAACGTGGCTGAGCCGGGTTTTCGAGCGGCGCTGCCGCAAACCTGCGAATGCCAGCCGACATGCGTGTCGGCTGGCTTGGGTACGCGAGGGGATTACTTGAAGTTGTAGACCAGATTGAGCTTGGTCAGGGTGTCGGTCTTCTTGATGCCGGGGCCCACATCGGTGTTGTGGCGTGCATCGAATCCAGCTTTCAGCGCGAGCTTTTCGTTGATCGACACCGCGAGGCCCAGCTCGTTGCTGGCGAAGGTGTTGTCGCTGCCCGATTCGATCAGCAGCACGTTGTACAGCGCGGTGCTGGTGGTGAGCTGATGCTTGTAGTCCAGCAGGCCGCGCGCAATCAGTTCGCTGTGGTTTTCGCCGGTGAGGGCATCCTTGGCGCGGCGGTAACCGGGGCCGATTTCGGTGAGCAGCGTGGTGCGCTCGGTGTTGATGAACTTGTGG
>JAEXRB010000055.1 GCA_023438325.1 Pseudomonadota bacterium
CGCCTTGCGTCCGACGCGATCACCGAAAAGCCCGAACACCGCCGAACCCACGGGCCGGGCGAAGAACGCCAGCGCGAACGTCGCCAACGATTGCAATGTCGCCGTGGTCGGATCGGCCGAGGGGAAAAACAGGACGGGAAACACCAACACCGCGGCCGGGGCGTAGATGTAGAAATCGAAGAACTCGATGGTGGTGCCGATCAGGCTGGCAAACAGTACGCGACGGGCGGAGTTGCGGGGCGGGGCGGCAGCGCTCATGCCATCGTGCTCGTGCTGTGGGCGGAGCCGGCGATTCTGTCAGATTCAGTGCGTGCGTTGCGTCGCAAAGCGAGCCAGGCGCGCCAGCTCCGATGTGTCGTGCGGCAAGTGCGCGAGGCTGGCGTCCATGCGTTGTCCAAGCTCGGCCAGCAGTGCGTGCGAGGCATCCAGGCCCAGCAGCGCCGGATACGTCGGCTTGGCCTGCGCCTCGTCCTTGCCGGCGGTCTTGCCGATCACGGCCGGATCGCCTTCCACATCGAGGATGTCGTCCCGAATCTGGAACGCCAGGCCGAGCGCCTCGGCAAATGAATCCAGCGTCGCTCGCGTGTGTTCGTCCGCATTGCCGGCCAGTGCGCCCAGTGCAACGGCGGCACGGATCAAGGCGCCGGTCTTGGCCGCATGCATGCGCCGCAGCGCGTCGATGCCGAGCATGGTTCCCACCGCGGCCAGATCGACTGCCTGCCCTGCCACCATGCCCTGCATGCCGGAGGCTTTCGCCAGCGCGCGAAGCATCGCCAGCGTGGTGGCAGGCGGCGTGGGAGCCTCGGCCAGCAACTCGAAAGCGAGGGTCAGCAGCCCGTCGCCGACGAGGATCGCGGTGGCTTCGTCGTAAGCGATGTGCACGGTCGGCTTGCCGCGACGCAACGCATCGTCGTCCATGGCAGGCAAATCGTCATGCACCAGCGAGTAGGCGTGAATCAACTCGACCGCAGCAGCGGGAATGTCGAGCGCGGCCTCATCCATGCCCAGCGCAGTGCCCGTGGCATACACCAGGAGCGGACGCATGCGCTTGCCGCCACCCAGCGTGGCGTAGGCCATCGCCTCGGCAAGTCGCGGATCGGTATCGTTGCGTGAGCCGATGGCGTGCGAGAGGGTGTTTTCGCAGCGCTGCGCCCAAGCCGTCCAGCGCTCAGTCGACATCGCCAAAGGGTTCGGCGCTTTCAGGATCGAGCGGATCGGCAAGCAGGCGGACGCGCAGTTCGGCCTGCTCCAGTGCGGCCTGGCAGCGGCGGTACAAGCCTACGCCGCGCTCGTAAGCGGCGAGCGATTCATCAAGCGACAAATCGCCCTTTTCCATGCGCTGCACGAGCGTCTCCAACTCATCGAGCGACTGCTCGAACTGGGCGACAACATTGGGCGCATTGGCTTCGGGATTGGCCGGTGGAGTCGACATGGTGCGCAAGTGTGCGGCAGCCAGCGTGACAGGGTCAATCGTGCCGCAGGAGCAAGCGCGTGCCTGTCTGCGCCATTTGCTGCGAGAAGCCGTCGTCGTTCCAGCGCGCAGCAACGGACAGGAGCTGCCCCTGCGCATCGAACACCATCGGCAGCGCATCGCGCTGCCATGGCGGCAACCCCGCGTCCTGCAACAGCTTCTTGACCGCGCGATGGTGTCCGCCAAGACGCAGGCTCTCGCCACCTCGGCGTGGCCGGACAAGGAATCGGGCAGGCGCGGACAAGGCCGGCTCGAACGCGAGTACGCCCGCTCCATTCGGCAATGGCAACGGTGCCATGCCATTCCATGCCAGCGTCCAGTCGGCAGATGCGCCCAGGGCGCCGCGATCGCCGTACAGACGATCGCGATACCGCCGCAAGCGCGCGCCATGCCATGCGAGTACAGGCGTGGCATCGCGTCGTGCATCCACCAGTTCCGGCACAAGTCGCGCCCAGATGCCCGACGGTGGGCGTGGCAAGCCGTTGGCATCCAGCCACGCCCCCACGAGTCGGCGCGCGAGTGCGGGCGGTGACGTGCGCACGGGCTCGCAGGCCAAGCTGCGCGTAGCTGCATCGTGATGGCGTTGCAGCAGATCCAGGGCAACGGCATCCAGCGCATCGGCCTCCTCGCGCATGCGTTGCGCGGCGGCGGCAATGCGCGCAGTGGCATCGGGAAAAACCGTACTCAATGCCAGCAAGGCGCCGTGCCTCACACGATTGCGGATGAAGCGCGGATCGGCATTGCCCGGGTCGTCGATGACATCGAGTGCGTGATCGCGCGCGTAGTCGGCCAGCACCGCACGCGGCACGTCGAGCAACGGGCGCCACAGCCAGCGTGCGGCGTCATCGCGGCGTAGGGGCCGCAGCGTGCGCATGCCGGCCAGGCCCTCATGCCCCGCACCATGCAGCAGGCGCAGCAACAGGGTTTCGGCCTGATCATCCTGATGATGCGCGAGCGCGAGCGTGCCGGGCGCGGGCACGTATTGCGCGAAGGCGGCATGGCGCGCACGACGCGCGGCCGCCTCCAGCCCTTCCTCGGCAATGCTTGAAACCGTCACCCCGACGGACTGGAACGGCACGCCCAGTGCAGCGGAAAACACGGCGCAATGCCGGACCCAATGCTCTGCATCCGGGTGCAGGCCATGGCAGACATGCAGGGCATGCAAGCCGCGCCGTCGTGCCGCCGGCAACGCAGCCAGCATGTGCAGCAGCACGGTGGAATCCAACCCGCCGCTGTAACCCACCCATACAACACCCGGCGGCAGCGCGGCGAGGCGCTCAGCAAGCAGGGTCAGCGCAGCGCCTGCCATTTGCCATCCCGCAGAATTTCCATGGCGCCAAAGCGCCGCTTGTAATCCATTTTCGGATGACCGGGCAGCCAGTACCCCAGATACACGAACGGCAATTGGCGGCGTGCCGCCAATGCGATCTGCTGGAGGATGGCGAAGGTGCCGAGGCTGCGCTGCGGCAGGCCCGGTTCGTAGAAGGTATATACCGCCGACAGGCCCTGCGGCAGCGCATCGGTGACGGCCACGGCCAGAAGCCGGTCGCCCTCGCGCAGTTCCAGAAACAACGTGCGGCTCCACGTGCCGATCAGGAAGTTCTCGAACTCTTCCGGCGTGGGCTGCGCCATCGGCCCATCGCCGTGACGCGCGTCGAGATAGCGCTCATAGAGCGCGAAATACTCATCCGTGGCGCGCGCCGGCATCACCACTGCGCGCAAATCGGCATTGCGCGCGACACAGCGGCGCTGGCTGCGATCGGGCCGGAATGCCTCGACCACGATCCGCGTCGGCGTACACGCGGTGCAGTCCGGACAATGCGGCCGGTAGACCTGATGGCTGGAACGGCGAAACCCATGATCGATGGCATTGGGATAGGCCAGCGCCAGGTAGGGTGAGGACGGATCGAGCACCAGACTGCGTGCCTGCCGCTCCGGGTAATATCCGCAGACGTGCATCTGCGTCTGGAAAAGACGGATCGGGATTTCCGGTGGCGTATGCATTTTCACACCGCGATGATCCCGCAAGAGCGGGCCCGATGTCTCGTGTGCGGCGGCGCGCATTCAGTCAAGCAACAGTCGAACGGGAACGGAACATCTGCCGTTCCCGCCGACGCTTTCACTTCGCCATCTGGCCGAACCTGCCGCTGTTGAAGTCGTCGATGGCCTGCTGGATTTCCTCCTGGCTGTTCATCACGAACGGCCCGTAACCCACCACCGGCTCGTCGATCGGTTCACCGCAAAGCCAAAGCACCACCGCATCGCTGTTGGCCTCGATCTCCACTTCACTGCCACTGCGATCCAGATGCACGAGCTGGCCTTCGCGTACCACCGCGTCAGCGTTGACCATCACCGTGCCGTGCAGCACCACCAGCGCCAGGGTGTGGCCTTCGATGGCATCGAACCGCGCCGTCTTGCCGGCATCGATGCGCACGTCCCACACATCCATCGGCGTGAAGGTGCGCGCCGGGCCGCGATGTCCATCGAAGCTGCCCGCGATCACCCGCACCTTGCCAGCGGCATCCGGCAGCGCCACGGCGGGAATGTCGGCATCGAGGATGTTCTGGTAGCCCGGGTCGGCCATCTTGTCCCTGGCCGGCAGGTTCACCCACAGCTGCACCATTTCGATGGTGCCACCGCGCTCGGTGAAGGCGTGCGAGTGGAACTCCTCGTGCAAGATGCCACGCGCTGCCGTCATCCACTGCACATCGCCCGGCCCGATCACGCCGCCCGCGCCCGTCGAATCCTTGTGCTCCACTTCACCTTGGTAGACGATCGTCACGGTCTCGAAACCGCGGTGCGGATGCTGCCCCACGCCACGCGGGCGCGGTGCCGGATCGAACTGGAATGGTGCGGCATGGTCGATGGATGCGGAAGGATAAGGAGGCAGCGGCGCCGCCAGAAGCCGGCGAAACCGGTTTGCCGCGTTGCCGCTTTTGCAACAGTGCTGCGCCAGCCCGATCAATCCAGCAATGGCGCCAGCGCAGGCCAGACATGCTCCAGCACCTTCGGCTGCGCCTGTGCCGTCGGGTGGATCGTGTCCATCTGGAACTGGGAAAGATCGGTGGCAATGGGTTCGAGCAGGAACGGCAGGAAAGCGATGTCGTTTTCCTGCGCCAGCGCGCCGAACATGCCGCGGAAAGCATCGGCGTAATCGGGGCCGTAATTGGGTGGAATCTCGATGCCGACCAGAAGCACCTTCGCGCGGGCAGTTTTTGCCGCATCGATCATGCGCTGCAGATTGGCCTGCGTCGGCGCCAACGGCAGCCCGCGCAGCGCATCATTCGCGCCCAACTCCAGGATCACCACATCGGGCGCATGCTCCTCCAATGCACGCGGAAAACGTGCCACACCGCCACCACTGGTTTCGCCGCTGACACTGGCGTTGACCACACGCCAGTCAGGATGCGATTCGGCCAGGCGCTTGCCGAGCAGCGCCACCCAACCTTGTTCGGGCGAGAGACCGTAAGCTGCGGCGAGCGAATCGCCCATCACCAGCACGGTGCGTGCAGGCTCGGCCGCGTGGGCCTGAACACAGGCGATCAGGCCGAGCAGCACCCATGCCATTCGCACCTTGCACCGCGTTGCCAGAATCCGCATTGTCTGTTCCATCCCTTGGATTGCCGTGGAATTTGCACATGACGGATATCGACGCCGCCATCGCCCCTGCCGTTGCCGGCGAAAACACCGCCAGCGTGTTGCGCGTGAC
>JAEXRB010000138.1 GCA_023438325.1 Pseudomonadota bacterium
GAACTGCTCCGGGCACATCACCAACTGCATGCAGGTGTTGTCCACGATCATTTCGTTGAAATCGATGTCCGGGTACTGCGCCGCGACCTCGCGCGCCACACGCAGGAACAAGCCCGACGTGGTCTTGAGGATATTGGCCTTGTGCACCACCGTGACCTTCTTGCGCGCCGCCGAGCGGGCCAGTTCGAAGGCGTAGCGCACGATGCGCTCGGAGCCCTTGCGCGTGATCTTCTGGGTCAGCGTGGCCGTCTCGCCATCGGCCGACAGCGCCTGACCTTCACCGATGTACGCGCCCTCGGTGTTTTCGCGCACCGTGATGATGTCGATGTTCTGGTAGCGCGCCTTGGTATTCGGGAAGGTGATCGCCGGACGCACATTGGCGTAGAGGTCGAAACGGCGGCGCAAGGCTACGTTGATCGAGGAAAAGCCTTCGCCCACCGGTGTGGTCAGCGGGCTTTTCAGGGCCACGCCAAGGCGGGAAATGGTTTCCAGCGTCTTTTCCGGCAGCAATTCGCCGCCCTTTTCGTAGGCGGCCAGGCCTGCCTCCACGAACTCGTACTTCAGACCCAGCCCCATCGCATCAAGTACATGAAGTGTGGCATCCATGATTTCCGGGCCGATTCCGTCGCCTCGGATCACCGCAATGGTTGGATTCATCGTGGGCTGGTCCTTTTGTAGTCTGTAAAGTGGAAAACGGCGCGTCACCGCACCCAACTGAGCCACCCATTATCGGCGATGGCGTCCATGGGGTACAGTTGCAACCATGCGACTTTTGTCAAAACTCCTCCTCGCATTCACGTTCCCGGCGGTTTTCACCGCCGCGTCCGCGTTCGAGCCGGCGCGCATCAGCCTGATCAGCACCAGTCAGGACCTGGTCCATTTCGACGTCGCCGGCACCTGGCCTGACACCTGCCCGCCACAGTTGCTGGAAGTATCCGCGCAAGGCCGCGACATCCTGCTGCTGGCCACGCGTGAAACCGAAGGCTGCCGCGCAACCCCCACGCCTTACGCCTTTTCCAGCACCGCACAAGCCCGCGACCGTCTGTTCGACGAAAACGGCATCCACCGCGTCCGGCTCGAGGTCGAAGGCGCACTGGAAAATGACCCGATGCTCGCGGGCTTCGCGCTGGTACGCAATGGCAACGCGGCTTCCGCACTGGCGCTTGAAACCGGCTTCTGGTGGGCCGAGCAAGGCGGCCAGTTCAGTGCAGGCCCGGGGCTTGGCCTGTCGGTGGAAACGCAAGGCGACATGATCAGCCTGAGCGTGATGGGCTATGGCGAACGCGGGGATTCGGCATGGTATTTCGGCGCCGGCGAACTCAACGAAGGCATGGCACATCTGGATCTGGGTCAGTTCGAAGGCGGCGCCGGGCCGTTCGCGCGCTATGCCGCACCGGACGCCATCAGCCTGAGCGGCTTCGTGGATGTGGAAACACTGACACCTTCACGCGCCATCCTGTGGTTTTCGCGCGCCGATGCGGAAAGCGGGAAAATCCACCTGCGCCCGCTGTCGATCATGCGTTTCAGCTTCGCGCAGGAACCTGGCGAGGCGCTGCTCGGTCGCTGGCTGATCGCCGGCACCGAGGCCGACGTCCGCGCCACGCGCTGGGTCGAATGGATTCGCAGCGAAGCCTTCGATGGCGGCTTCGTGCTGCACGACGCAGAAGGCAGCACCACACTGCAATGTGACACGCCCGCCCATCAACCCGGCTCGCCCCCCGCCATCTGCCGGATGGAAAGCATCGATGGCGAAGTCATCGAATTCACTGACGTGGCATTCCGGCGTTTATCGGGCTGGGATGCAAACACGCGCCGCATCGTGGCCTTCCGACTGGATTGATTCAGGCGCCCAACAGCGCATCCAATCCGCCCGCCCGATCCAGCGCCACCATGTCATCAAAGCCGCCCACGTGAGTGTCGCCGATGAAAATCTGCGGCACCGACGTGCGCTTGGCGCGCATCATCATCTCCTCCCGCCGGGCCGGATCTTCATCGATGCGGATTTCCTCCGGCACCATGCCCTTGCGCGCCAGAAACTGCTTGGCGGCCACGCAGTAGGGGCAAATCCGCGTGGTGTACATCACGATCTTGCTCATCCGAACGCTCCAGTTTCCGACTGGCTGCCATTGTCCCGCGCCGGCGCATCGGCGGCCAGTGGATGCTCCCGCTGCCGATGGTTCCGCTGATGCCGAAGGCAAGAACCACCCGGCGCCTTGCAGACACCTTCGCAGCTTTCCCATTCGTTGCTGAACATGACCGGGCTGTCATGTATCACCGTGCCTGCCGGCAAGGATGATCGATCGCCCCGCACGGACAAGTGCACCGGCGCTGGCATCCCATTCCACCGTGGCTTGGCGGAGAAGTTGACCCCGTCTTGCGCAGGGCCGGCGCGCAAGGCCACCACCACCTGCTCCCGCCACGGCAGGATGCGTGGCACGCCTCTGCCAGCCCACAGTGGCCATCCGTTGGCATGCGACCTGCGGATCGAGATGCTGCTGGACTGATCAACCCGGATTTTCCGCCGCTGGCCCCCGCAAACATCAATTGACGTGGAGAAGCAGGAACCCATCCGGAGTTGCCGCCATGACCCTGCGTTTGTTGACCTGCTGCACGTTCCTCCTGCTGGCCTGTGCACAGCAGGCCCACGCCCTGGAAGAATATTGCGTCAGCTCCCCTGCAGACTTCCAGAACGCGCTCGATCAAGCCGAAATCGACACGGATGACAGCCTCATCAAAGTGCGCGCCGGCACCTACGCCCTGAGCACGAAACTGGTCTACGCCCCGTTCCTGGAAAACGCCATCCCGGCCGGCCGCCTCACCATCCGCGGCGGATACGACGTCGGGTGCAACACCTACTCGCTGACCCCGGGCGCCACGACGATTACAGGCACCAGCCAGATCGGCCTGGAAATCATCACGATCACCGGCCATGCCAGCGTCAACGGAATCACCTTCCAGGGCAGTCCGCTGACCATTTACAGCGCGGTACTGAGTGATTGCCTGTCGCAGCGGCGAACCATTGCCTTGCGTCGCGTACACGTGGATCAGGCCATGTTCGGCGCCGCCGCCTGGTGCCACAACATCGAGGTTGAAAATTCCATCTTCAGCAATGGCGTGCCCAATCCTGATTTCGGCGCTCCTGCCAACACGGGTTTTTCCGTGTATCTGCCCGATAACGATGACGACTACGACACGGCACCGACCCTGACGATGATGAATTCATCGGTCATCAATGGCCTGACGGAGCTGACAAGCGATGTCGAAGGGCTTCTTGGTGTCGCCTACTTCTACAACAACATCTTCAGCCACAGCGGCGGCAACGACATCCGCGCCAAAACTCATATCTACGCGCGCAACAACCGCTACGACGGCATCACCTTCACCGATGGCGCAATGCTTCTCCCTGGCTCCGGCCAGAACACCTCGGCGCTTCCGCAACTGGATGCCAACTACATCCCCACCGTGAGCTCTCCGATGGTGAACGCCGGCACCAGCGTAGTGCCCGATGGCCTGCCCGAGCACGATCACGCAGGCAATGCTCGGGT
>JAEXRB010000150.1 GCA_023438325.1 Pseudomonadota bacterium
CTGCTGGGTGCCGCGAGTTTCTGGGAAGGCGTGGACGTGGCTGGTGATGCGTTGCAGGTCGTGGTCATCGACAAGCTGCCCTTCGCCGCGCCCGATGATCCGGTTCTCGAAGCACGCCTGGCGTCGATCCGTCGTCGTGGCGGAAATCCGTTCTTTGATTGGCAACTGCCCAGCGCCGTGATCGCGCTCAAGCAAGGCGCAGGCCGACTGATCCGCACCCATGCCGATCGAGGTGTGTTGATGCTGTGCGATCCGCGCGTGGTCACCAAATCCTATGGCCGCACCTTCCTTGCCAGCCTGCCGCCGTTTGCCCGCACCCGCGATCTGGAACGGGTGCTCGGTTTCCTGCGGGCTTCGCGCCACGCGGAATCGAGCCAATGAATTGGAGGCAATGAAAAAGCGGCCGCCTTGCGGCGGCCGTAAATGGGTTGGAGAGAGGAAACGGGTTCAGAAGTCGTAACGCACCGCCAGACGAACCGAGCGCGGGCTGCTGTAGTTGATCACCCGGCCCGAGTGGGCGTAGCGCGTGCCGTAGCCGCCGGATTCCCAACGCTCTTCCACGCTCTGGGCCACCTGCTGGTCGAAGATGTTGAACACGTCCAGCGAGAACACCAGTCGGTTGTCCAGCACGTTCGGGGCATAAGCAAGACCCAGATCGATCGTGGCGGTATCGGGCAAGCGCCCGGCGGTGCCGCGCGGCGAGGCTTGGCCGTTGCAGAAGTGGTAGTACGCGCCATACGCCATGTTCTCGTCGTAGTACGCGCTGCCATCGACCAGATAGCCGTAACAGTTCTTCGGCCGGCCAGTGGCTGCCTTCACCGTGGCTGCGACACGCCATTCCGGGCTGATCTGGTAGAAGCCGAACGCCTTGAGGAAATGGGTGCGGTCGTTGGGCAGGTAGCCGGAGCCGTGCAGCATCAGCTCAGGGTGATCCCAGGTCATGGTCATGGCGACGTCGGCCTGACCGAAATCCGAAAGCAGCTGGCCTTCGCTGTTGCCGTAGTTCTTCGACCATGTGTAGTCGATCTTGGCGTACCAGGTGCCATCGAAGGGACGTTCGACGAAGAAGTCCAGGGCGTAGTAACGCCGCTTGAGTTTGTCGAAACCCAGTGCGTCGGCAGTGAGTGGTACGCGGATCAGGGTGCCGGAGCCGTCGTCCAGATTGAACGTGTTGTCTTCACCCGGATTGAACAGGCGGCAACCCTGCAAGCTCTGGCCGAGGTGGTAGGACTGATCTTCGCTCAAGCCGTTCGCCAGACCCCAGGCCTCGGCCGCACGGCCATCGCAGATGTCGTCGATGGCGCTTTTGAGATCACGGTAGACAAAGCGCGTGCCGTAGTTGAATCCGCCGAGCTGTTGTTCGAACCCCAGCACGAATTCGTCCTGGAAGTGCGACTTCAATCCTTCGGCGGCCACCATGCGCGGATCGGGTGCGTTGCCGTACTCGTTGTTGGGCGAGTACGGGGCATCGCCCAGCGCGGTGAGGCCGATGGGCACGCCGCTGTTCGGATCGATGCTCTGGAAGGCGAAATATTCGTGCGTATACAGCGAGCCGGCCGCACCGCGACGGGCAACGTTGTTGGGCAGGGCCAGGTGATAACGGCCGGCATTGGCGAACACTTTGAGGCTGGAGTCACCCTTCACATCCCAGCTTGCGCCCAGACGCGGGGCGAGTTGGTGGCGCTGGGAAACGTACACGATGCCGTCGGCGTTGTAGTTGGAGAACTGCTCGTTGCGAAGGCCCAGCGACAGCAGCCAGTTGTCGCTGACCTGCCAGCGATCCTCGATGTACTGGGCTTCCTGCTTGACTTCGAATTCGCCGCCGTTCTGGTAGATGTATTTTTCCACGTAATCGCCATTGCCACCGGGGCCGCGAGCGCCGCCGCTGGCGGGAATCGGGTCATCGGGGGTGTCGGTGTTGTGGTAGATCCAGCGGTAGCCGGGGCCTGAATCCATGGTGCCGGCGATGGAGCGCGAATCGTGTCGGTCGTAACCAAAGCGCAGGGAGTGATCGCCGATCACCCACTCCAGATCCAGGCGGCCGCCGGAAGTTTCGTCGGCGGCATCGGGCCGGGAAAGCGAGCCGTAGGGTTGCAGACCGGTGACGGGATTGGCCGTGCCGCGGTTGTCGCTGACGTATACCAGGTTCGGGTCGTAGCCCCAGGGCGTGGCGATGTGGACTTGATCCTGTTTGCCGTATACCGCGCTCAACGTGATGTTGTCGGTGAGGTAGCCGGTGTAGCTGCCGATGTACAGCTCGCCGCCGTCCTCGAAGTAGTAGCCGCCATTCTGGGTGTTGCCACGGGTGGCGTCGTTGTAGCTGTAGGCAAAGTAGTCCGAGGTCTGCTTGGTCTTGTCGGAAATGCCGGTGAATTCGACGCGGTGGTCGTCGTTGATGTTCCAGTCCAGTTTGGCCAGCCAACGTGGCGAACGCAGCGTGGATTCGGTGAATGCGGTGCGTGGCGTGGCGGTGCGTGCGGCGATGCTCTCGATGTCTCGATCGGTGTATTCGGCGCTGGCATAGACGAACAGGCGATCCTGGATGATCGGGCCGCCACTGTAGAGCGCGTAGGTGCTGTAGCCGTCCTGACGATCGGCCAGATTCTGGTAGAGCAGGCCGTCGGTACTGTTGCCGGTGTCGTCGGGGTAAAAGATGCTGCGCTGTTCGCCGCGCAGGCTCTGCGGGCTCCACACCACCTGTGCCCCGTGCTTCCACTCGTTGCTGCCGCGCTTGGTGATGATGTTGACCACACCGCCGGTGGCGCGGCCGAATTCGGCGCCGTAGCCGCCGATGTAGGCCTGGAACTGGTCGATGCCGTCGAACGGCAGCGTGGTGGAGCCGATGGCCGTCAACGGGTTGGTGACCGGATAGCCATTGATGTAGATCGCGTTTTCGGAAGCCGACGAACCGCCGAACGAGGCCGAGTTGCCATAGCGCGAGTCCGCCGCGACCACGCCGGGTGTGAGCAGGGCGATGGCTTCGATGCTGCGTCCGACCGGAATGCGTTTGAGTTGTTCGGCGGTGAACACCACGCGCGTGTCCACCGAAGAAACATCGATCGGTTTCGCGCTGCCGCCAGCGGCCACGACGACGGCATCCAGTGTCGCGCTATCGCCCATGGCGCCGGCGAACGATACTTCGCTGCCCGCGCCCAGACGTACCAGAACGTCCTCGCGTATCGCGACGGTCTGGCCGTCCTGCACCGCGCTGACGCTGTAACGACCCACTGGCAGTGCCGAGGCGCTGTAGCGGCCATTGGCGTCGATGCTCACCTCGCGCACCAGACCGGTGTCGAGGTTGCGGATCACGATGCTCGTGCCGGGTGCGGCGGAGGAGCCGAAGATGCTGCCGGTGGCATTGGATTGCGCGTGCACCGCGCCGGAGAAGCACGCCCCCAGCGCGATGAACAGCGCCGCGCGTTTGAAGCTGCCCTTGAACCTTGTGTCAGTAGCCATTGATGTTCTCTTGGATGAAGTCAGGAAGGCGCGACCGATGGCCGACGCGTACGAATTCGGAGAACAGGCCGTGACGTGTGGCGACTTCAGACAGAGCCATCCGCTTGAGCGGACGATCCGGGACGAGGTGCGCCTTCGGGAACGGCCTGTTCCCTGAAAATCGGCGTCACGCGACGCTTGCGCCGCCGCGTGGATGCCGTAGTGCACCGGTGATCGCCCCGACAGCGATCCTGGTTGTCGCCCTTGATGCTTCGCCCGAAATCCCCTGGGCGAATGCTCATGGCTGGAGTGGATAACACTTTAGGCAGCGTCGGCGACGCGGTCTTGACGGGATTGCGTGCGATGGGCGGGATTTCGGCGCAGTGCGTGGCGCAGGTACGATGCGCGCTCCCAACTGTGTCCGGCCGCGCCGATGATCCCTTTGACCCTCCTGCCGGCTGATGCCGCATGAAACTGCTCGCACTTGAAACCGCCACCGAAGCCTGTTCGGTGGCGCTGTATCTGGATGGCGACGTGCTGGAGCGCTTCGAGATCGCGCCACGCCGTCACGCCGAACTCACCCTGCCGTGGATCGACGAACTGCTGGCACATGCCGGTCTCGCAAAGTCGCAACTGGATGCGGTGGCCTGTGGCCGCGGCCCCGGTGCCTTCACCGGCGTGCGGCTGGCGGTGGCGATGGTGCAAGGATTGGCGCTGGCGTTGGATCGCCCGGCCATAGGCGTTTCCACCCTGGAAACCCTCGCCTTGCCGGCGATGCGAATGCTTGATGCGCGAGATGAAGCGATCGATGGCGTGCTGGCCGCCATCGATGCGCGCATGGGGGAAATCTATCTGGCCGATTATCGGCGCGATGGTTCCGGTGCATGGGTCAGGCATGGCGACGAATGCGTCATCGCACCGTCCAGCGTGGTGTTGCCCGATGCTGAGCCGCGCATCGGTGTCGGCACCGGGTTCTCTGCGGAAAATGGCGCGCTGGCGACCGGCCTTGCCGCGCAACTGTCGCGCGTGGATGCCGCAGCGCTACCGCATGCCGTCGATGTGGCACGGCTCGCCGCCGCCGCTTTTTCTCGGGGTGAAGGCACGGCGCCTGAAGATATCCAGCCGGCGTATCTGCGCAACAAAGTCGCCTTGACGCTGGCCGAGCAGGGCAAGCCCGTTCCCGGCTGAGTCAAGGTTCCGCCGATCGCCGGTGCCGTGTCGGCGGGCAGGTTCGCCGCTCATTTGTTGGCGGAAAAAACCTCGTCGAAAAATCCGTGCATCGCCGCGAACGCGCGTTTTGCCGCTAACGGGTGATACACGCAGCCCGGCGGCGAGGCGGCGTTTGCTTCGGCAAAGCAATGCACTGCGCCGGCATAGTTCACGAACTGCCAGTCGGCTTGCGCCTTGTCCATTTCCTGCTGGAAAGCGGCGATTTCTTCGGGCGCGACGTAGGTATCGGCAGCCCCGTTCAGCACGAGAATGGAAGCGGCAGGTTTTGCACTGGCGGGAAGATCGGTTTTGAGACCACCGTGCAGCGACACCACGCCGGCCAGCTCTGCACCCGAACGCGCCAATTCCAGCACCGTGGTGCCGCCGAAGCAGAATCCCACGGCACCGGGCCGGTCGCCGGAAAGCGGCGCTGCGACGGCGTTTGCGCGCAATACCTCCAGCGCCTTTGCCGCACGGGCGCGCAACACGCTACGGTCGGCGTACATGCGGCCTGCCTGTGCGCTGGCTTCCCTGGTATCGGCCGGGCGCACGTTTTTACCGTAGACATCGGCCACCAGAACCACGTAGCGCGAGCCGGCGATTTCCCTGGCGCGCTCCACCGCAGCCTCGTTCACACCCATCCAGTTGGGCACCATCACGATGCCGGGGCGGGCGGCGTCGGTGCTTTTGTCGTACACCAATACGCCGCTGAAGGTTTCCCCATCCAGCTCCCATTCCACGGACTGGGTGTGCCACGCAGCCATGGCCGGCCGGGTGGCGAAGATGAGGGCGGCGAGCAGGATGACGCTGCGCAGGAACATGGTGGCGCTCCGATGATGGCAGGGCGACCACGATGCCACGAACGTGGCATCGCTCCAACGGGCGCGATTTACACCGGCCCGTTGCTCATCCAGCCGAACAACAAACCGCTGGCGCCCATCAGCATGCCGATCAACATGCCGGCCCAGGCCATGCGGCGTTCGGCGCGGCGGTTGTCGGCTGCAGTGGTCGGATCGCGTGCGGCTTCACGTTCGTGGCGGCGCGACAGGATGCGTGGCAACCAAGCCAGATTCATGCCGCCAAGCACGCCCATCATGCCGACCAGGCTCAGCGCCGGCAGGATGGTGGATTGAGTGAGCACGGCAGCGCCCATCAGGGTGGTGAACACCAGCACCACGACGATGCCGGCGGCGGCGAACCAGGCCAGTTCGCGGCGTTCCTGATGATCGGTGGAGGTGATCCAGTGACGACGCACGCCGAAGAACACGGCGGCGACACCTGCAATCAATGCGAACACCATGCCGCCGGCCGCGCCGATCAGGAGCTTTCCGGCACCGCCCTTGGCGAGCAGGCCGCCGAATGTGCCGCGCCCGAGCACCACGGCCGCCGAGGGCACTTTGCCGCTGGCCATCTGGCTGGCCAGCGAAGCGCTGGCCGCGCTTACGCCCGCTGCCGCTGTCTGGCTGACGGAAAGGCCGGCCATGACGATGGCGGTGAAAGCCACGGTGGGTGCGGTGGCGCAGGCGAATTCGCCCAGACGCTTCAGCATGTCCTCGCGCAGGCTCAGACGGGCACGCGAAAGACGCTTGCGCACGGCCGCATCCTGCATGCCCAGAAGGCTTGCCACCTGTTTGGAGGATTGGCCTTCGCGGTAGTAGATCAAGAGGATTTCGCGGGTGTCTTCGGGCAATTCGTCGATCAGTTCGGCGACGACGGCTTCTTCCTGCTGGCGCGTCATGCGATCGGGGTGATCGGGTGCAGGATCGGCGACCACGGCGAGGATGTCTTCCAGTTCGCCATCGTAGCGGCGCTCATTGCGACGGCGACGCAGGTGATCGTGCGAGAGGTTGCGGGTGATCTGGCGCAGCCACGGCAGGAAGCTCGAAGGATTGCGCAGGCGCGGCAGGTGCCGCCACGCCGAGAGGAAGGCATCCTGCGCGATGTCCTCGCTGGTCGATACGTCGCGCGTGATCGCCAGCGCGATGGCGGTGATGCCGTTCTGGCAGCCACTGACGATCTTGCCGAACGCGACCGAGTCACCGGCCTGGGCGGCGGGCAGGTGTTGGTCGATCAGCAGGTTCAGGGCTTCGGTATTGGTCATGGGGCGGGTTCGGGTATGGCCTGGATCAGCCCAAAGACACATCCACGGGCACGATGTGACGTTCCTGATCCGAATCGATGCCCGGTGCGGGTGGTTCCGGCTTCGGCTCCGGCTTGTTGCAGCCGCGTGCACTGGTCAGCGTGGCCACGATCACCACGGTTGCCAGCAAGGCCAGACGTACCCGTGAGGCGGTGTTGGCCGGATTGCGCGGTGTCGGCTCGGAGCGGGCACCTTCGGGCAGATAGCTCTCGCGGGTGGAATCCATCAGCCCGGCTTCGCGCAGCAATTCGCGCGCCTTCGGCTGGTCTTCGGATTTCACCACCCACACGGCCGCCTGTGGCGCCTGTTCCTTTTCGTTGTCACGGTAGGAAAAGGTGCGCCGGCGGTTGCCTTTGTAGGAGCGACCTTGCGTGATGCGGGTTTCGATGCCGTGCTCGTTGAGCAACGCGGCGACGCCTTCCACCGTTTCCAGCCGGGCCGAACTGAACATCTGGCGCATGTCAGCGCGCCTGTCCGGTTACGCGCACCAGACCTTCCTGCGCGGTGGAAGCCACGAGAATGCCATCGCGGGTGTAGATGCTGCCGCGCGCCAAGCCGCGACTGTCCTGCATCGAAGGGCTGTCGCAGGCATACAGCAGCCACTCGTCCACACGCAGCGGACGATGGAACCACAGCGCATGGTCCAGGCTGGCCATGCGCACATTCGGTTGAAGGTAGGACACGGCGTGCGGCAGCGTGCTGGTACCGATCAGGTGGAAATCGGAGGCATAGGCGAGCAGGGCGTAGTGCAATGCCGGATCGTCGTCGATGCGATCAGCCAGGCGGAACCAGGTTTGCTGATAGGGCGGCCGCTTGGTCGGCTCCAGCTCGTTGCGCGGATACACGTGGCGAAACTCGAACGCGCCGCGCTTGGCGAGCCAGCGCTGGGTTTTGGCTGGCAGTCTGGCCAGCTCTTCCGGGGTGAACGTGGGCGATTCCGGCAGGTCTTCTGGCAGCGGCACTTCCGGCGGAGACAGTTGGTGCTCCATGCCCGGTTCGGGCAGATGGAAGCTGGCCGAAAGCACGAAGATCGGTTGCCCGTGCTGGATGGCGATGACACGTCGCACCGAAAAACTCCCGCCATCGCGAGTGGATTCCACCTGGTAGACGATGGGGTGGTCGATGTCGCCGGCACGCAGGAAATAGGCATGCAGCGAGTGGGCGATGCGTGCCGGATCGACCGTGCGCTGCGCTGCGCTCAGTGCTTGCCCGAGCACCTGCCCGCCGAACACGAAGCGGGTGCCGATGTCTCGGCTTTGGCCGCGAAAGAGGTTGTCTTCGATGCGTTCAAGGCGCAGCAGGTCCAGCAGTTCGGCAACTTTTTCGTGCAAGGCAGCGGTTCCGCAGCATGGGGCCGGGAATTATACGGAAAGCCCTGGCGCTGCCTGTGAATGCGTCATCCGGCCGTGTTGCCACAGGCGGGTGCGCGAATCATTCCGTCAGGCGATGGAGTGCCAGACTGGCCAATACCCGGCCCCACGGAAACAACGGCCCCGGATCGCGTTTGCGTGGCACGGTGCGTGTGGCGTCGTCGCTAGCGCCGACCTGTTCCCGATCCAGATCCTCGTGTCCGGCGATGTGGCGCAGGGAAGGGATCTCTTCGGCGAGATGCGTGATGAGGCGGAGCAGCGCGTCGATCTGTGCATCGGGATAAGGTTCTTGCATCGTCTGATGGCGCGAATCCAGCCAGTGCGGGAAGCGGCCTTGGTTGACCAGTTCGATGCCGATGCTGCGGGGGTTGTGGCCGCGCACGTGGTGGGCGATGCGCTCGATGGGCGCGAAGCGATGCACGCTGCCATCGCGGTCGATGTAGAAGTGGCCGCAGTTGCCGGTGCCGCTGTCATAGAGGATGCGCTCGCCGTACTCGCGCGCGGTGGCCAGATCGGGCAGTTCGGTGCAGTGGACGACGATCAGATCGATGGTTTCGCGCAGACGCGTTGCAAGCCTTTCGGCATAGGGCAGCGGCCAGTCGTGGATGGCGAATGTGGCGGGCGGCGGGCAGTCGGTCGGCATGGGGTCGCATGCTAACATTCGCGCTCTTTTGTGCTGTTCCGACGGGCGTTGCAAGGCATTTGCGAACCGCCCGCGCCATGGAATGGCCGCGCGCTTGCGCCTACCTTTTCGCGGAGCCCTGCCGATGACCGGCCACTGCATCCTTTCGCACGGACTTCACAGCAGCCCGAATGCCAACAAGGTATCGGCCCTGGCACGCGTGGCCCAATCCCTGGGCTGGAGCCACGAGCGGCCGGATTATTCGGACATCGATGCGGCAGCGGATGTGCGTGATGTGCCAAGCCGCATTGCGCGCCTGCGCGAGCGCGCCGAAGCGGTGCGCGGGCCGCTGGTGCTGGCCGGTTCCAGCATGGGGGCCTACACCTCGGCGCTGGTATCGCTGGACGTGGCGCCGGTGGGCTTGTTCCTGATCGCACCGCCGGTGGCGCTGCCGGGCTACCCGCAGCCGCTGGATGCGCGCGTGGTGCCGACGCGCGTGGTGCACGGCTGGCACGATGAGTTGATTCCCGCGCAGGACGTGGTGGACTGGTGCCGGCCCCGCTCATTGCCGTTGTTGCTGCTCGATGACGATCATCGTCTCGAGGGCCATGTGGCCTCCATCGCCGAGGAATTTGCAAGATTCTTGACCGGGCTGGCGGTGAGGACGAAGGCATGAGTGCGTCTGCGCCGTTGGTGTTCTTCGCGCCCTGCGCCAAAGGGCTGGAATATCTGCTCGTCGAGGAGTTGCAGGCACTCGGTGCACAGGAAGTGCGCGAGGCGCTGGCCGGTGTGCACTTTTCCGGCACGCTGGAAACCGGTTATCGCGCCTGCTTGTGGTCGCGTCTTGCCAGTCGCGTGTTGCTGCGGCTGGCGCAATTTGAGGCATCGGACGAAACGGCGCTGTACGCCGGCGTGCAGGGTATCGACTGGGCTGCGCATCTTGGCGAACACGGCACGCTGGCGGTGGATGCGAACGTACACGCCTCGCACCTCACCCATGCGCGCTATGCGGCGCAGAAGGTGAAGGACGCCATCGTCGATCAGTTTCGCGATCGCTTTGGCGTGCGGCCTTCGGTGGAGGTGGAGCGCCCGGACGTTCGCATCAATTTCAGCCTGCGCCGCAACATCGCCGGCGTGTTCATCGATCTGTCCGGCGAAGCCCTGCATCGGCGCGGCTGGCGCGGGCCGCAGGTGGCCGCGCCGTTGAAGGAAACTCTCGCCTGTGCGGTGCTGCTGCGCGGCGGCTGGGCGGAAATTTCCGCGCGCGGTGGCGCGCTGGTCGATCCGATGTGCGGCTCGGGCACGCTGCTGATCGAAGCCGCGCGCATGAGTGCCGATATTGCGCCGGGCCTGGGGCGTGCGTACTTCGGTTTCCTTGGCTGGCGCGGGCACGACGCGGCATTGTGGAACGCGTTGGTGGCCGAGGCGGATGAGCGTTCGCGTCACGGTCGTGCCGCATTGACTCCGCGGTTTTTCGGCTACGACATCGATCTGGTGGCGATTGCCGCGAGCCGCGAGAACATCACGCGCGCAGGGCTTGCCGGGGTGATTTCGCTGGAGCAACGCGATGTCGCGCAACTGGTTGCGCCGGAACATGCAGCGCCGGGCCTAGTGGTGTGCAATCCACCCTACGACGAGCGCCTCGCCGCCGACGCCACCTTGTATCGCGCCCTTGGTGCGACGCTGAAACGCAGCTTCACCGGCTGGCAGGCGGCCATTCTCACCGGCGATGCGGAGCTTGCACGAAGCCTCGGCCTGCGTCCTGAAAAGCGCTATGCGCTCAGCAACGGCGCGTTGGCCTGCGAACTGCTGCGCATCGAGCGCATCGAACCGCCGCGCGAGCATGCGTTCGAGCCGCGTCCGCTTTCCGAAGGCGCGCAGATGGTGGCCAATCGCCTGCGCAAGAATCTCCGAAACCTGAAGAAGTGGCGCGAACGCGAAGGCATGGCGTGCTATCGCGTCTACGATGCAGATCTTCCTGAGTACGCTGCCGCCATCGACGTATACACCGGCGTGCCGGAAGAAACACCCGGCGCGGCGGCGGAAATCTGGCTGCACGTGCAGGAATACCAAGCCCCGGCAACCATCCCTGAAGAAACCACGCGCCAGCGTCTGACCGATCTGGTGCACGCAGCGATGGCGGTGTTCGAACTGCCGCGTGCGCGGGTGGCGGTGAAAACGCGGCAGCGCGGCAAGGGCGGCAGCAAGTACGGTCGTTTCGATGCGCGCGGCCAGTTTTTGCTGGTGCGCGAGGGCAGGGCGCGGTTGCGCGTCAATTTGTTCGATTACCTCGATACCGGACTTTTTCTCGATCACCGCCCGCTGCGCTTGCGCCTCGCGCACGAAGCGGCAGGCAAGCACTTCCTCAATCTGTTCTGCTACACCGGCGCGGTGAGCGTGCAGGCGGGCCTGGCGGAGGCGGCCAGCACCACCAGCGTCGATCTTTCCCCCACGTATCTGGAATGGGCTTCGCGCAATCTGGCGTTGAATGGTCTGGGCGGGCGGGCGCATCGGCTGGTGCAGGCCGACGTCATGGCCTGGCTTGCCGCCGAGCGCGGCCGTTACGACCTGATCTTTTGCGACCCGCCGACCTTCTCCAATTCCGCACGCGCCGAAGACTTCGACCTGCAACGCGAACACGTCAGCCTGATCCGCACCTGCATGGCGCGGTTGGCGCCTGATGGCTTGCTGCTGTTCTCCAACAACTTCAGGCGATTCCGGCTGGATGCTGCCCTGGAGGAAGAATTCGACGTGCGCGACATCCGTGCCGCCACGCTGGATGTCGATTTCGCGCGCGATCCGCGCATCCATGCCGCATGGGAAATTCGTCACCGCTGAACCCGTGGCCTATTGCCGAAGAGGCCGTGCCGGCGCCATGCTAGCGGCGGCCCGGCCCTGCGCTTGGGTGCTTCGGCCGACTTGGCCGCTGCGCCCGCGTTTGCGCCGGAATGGATTGATCGCGCACCAGCAGGGCACGCATGCAGCAAACACTCCAGCGATTGTGGCGAGGCCGGGAGGAGCAATGGCGCTTCTTTCGCCAATGGCTGCGACACCCGCTTTCCACGGCGGCAATTTCACCCTCGGGCCCGCATCTGGCACGCAGCATGGTGTCGGAGATTCCGCCCGAAGCGCGGCGCGTGATCGAGTTGGGTGCGGGCACCGGAGCGATGACGCGGGCCATTCTGGCGCACGGCATTGCCCCTGAGGATTTGCTGGCACTGGAACTC
>JAEXRB010000157.1 GCA_023438325.1 Pseudomonadota bacterium
CCGCAATGCCTTCGATGCCGCCGCGCGCATTGAGAGTCGGGTCGATTCCCCATTCGGCCAGCCAGCGGGAAGGTTCCAGTGTCGATGAGGGTTTGGATTGGACGAGGAATTCGGCCACGTCGAAACCGATGCCGCCCGCACCGATCACCGCCACGCGGGGGCCTGCGTGGCGGCGGCCGCTGAGCAGGTCGGAATAGACGATGGCCTTGGCATGGTCGATGCCTGTGATGGGTGGCACGCGTGGCGCCACGCCCGTGGCCAGCACGATGTCGTCGAAATCGGCCAGTGCGGTGATATCGGCGGTTTCGGACAGGCGCAGTGTGACGCCGGTTTGTTCGAGGCGATGGCGGTAATAGCGCAGGGTTTCGTCGAATTCCTCCTTGCCCGGGATCTTGCGTGCCAGGTTGAACTGCCCGCCGATTTCCTTGCCGGCCTCGAACAACGTGACATGGTGGCCGCGTTCGGCTGCCACACAGGCGCACGCCAGCCCCGCCGGGCCGGCGCCGACCACGGCGATGCGCTTGCGTGTGGTGGTTGGCGTGTAATTGAGTTCGGTTTCGCGGCAGGCGCGCGGATTCACCAGGCAGGTGGCCGGCTTGTTCAGGAAGACATGGTCCAGGCAGGCCTGATTGCAGGCGATGCAGGTGTTGATGTCCGCTTCGCGGCCGTCACGCGCCTTGCGAACCCAGTCCGGATCGGCCAGCAGCGGGCGCGCCATCGAAACCATGTCGGCTTCGCCGCGCGCAAGAATGCCTTCCGCCACGTCGGGCATGTTGATGCGATTGGTTGCGATCAGCGGGATCGACACTGCGCTGCGCAGTGCCGCGGTGACGAACGAGAATGCCGCACGCGGTACGCTTGTCACGATGGTCGGGATACGCGCCTCGTGCCATCCGATGCCGGTGTTGATGATCGATGCGCCCGCCGCCTCGATGGCTTTCGCTGTGGCGATGGTCTCCTCCAGATTTGCGCCACCCTCCACCAGTTCCAGCATCGAAAGTCGGAAAATGAGGATGAAGTCGTGTCCGACAGCGGCGCGGGTACGACGCACGATTTCGGTGGCAAAGCGCAATCGGTTCTGGAAACTGCCACCCCATGGAGCGGCGCGCTGGTTGGTGCGCGCGGCGAGGAACTCATTGATGAGGTAACCCTCCGAGCCCATGATCTCAATGCCGTCGTAGCCGGCTTCACGCGCCAGTTGCGCGCAGCGGATGAAGTCTTCGATCTGGCGTTCGACACCACGATCGGACAGTTCGCGCGGACTGAATGGCGTGATCGGTGATTTCAACTTGGTCGGCGCGACGCTCAAGGGGTGGTAGCCGTAGCGGCCCGCGTGCAGGATCTGCATGCAGATGCGGCCACCTTCGGCGTGAACGGCATCGGTCACCAGGCGGTGTTTGCGCGCTTCCCATGGCCAAGAGAGTTTGCCGGCGAACGGTTTGACCCAGCCGGCGATGTTCGGCGCGATGCCGCCGGTGACGATCAGGCCGACGCCGCCACGAGCGCGCTCGGCGAAATAAGCCGCCAGTTTGGGGAAATCGCGCCGCCGATCTTCCAGCCCTGTGTGCATCGAGCCCATGAGTACCCGGTTGGGCAGGGTGCAGTGGCCAAGGTCGAGCGGAGAGAGCAGGTGCGGATAGCGATGCGACATGGCTGACGGAGGTTGTGGTTCAGGATTCGCACAATGCCCGCGCCGGGCAGGGCCGGCAAGGCCGGGAGGGAAGGGGCTTGCGTGATCGGTGTTATCAATGTGTTAAACTTTCCCGGCGCCTTGTGTGTAAACTGCACCGGTCGGCGTTCCGGGGCGGATGCCGCCTCTGTGAATGGTCCCGCTCTCCTGTTAAACCGCGATAACTGCTTTCATTTAAGGAGCAACATATGAAGAAGAAACTCCTGGGTTGTGCTCTCCTCGGCGTACTTGGCGCAGCCCAAGTCGCGACCGCGCAAGAGTTCGATGACCGCTGGTATGTGTCCGGCACCGTGGGTCAGTCGTGGAACGATAGCGACCGCAACGTCGAAGACTCCCTCATTTATGGACTTGGTTTCGGCAAGTTCTTCTCGCCGACGTTCTCGTTGGATTTGGAGCTGAGCTCCACCAATCCCGAGAAGAAGGGCAGCGATCTGCACTGGAACAACTACGGTGCGATGCTGACCGGTCGTCGTCATTTCCGTTCGGAAGACAACAATTGGGGCCCCTACATCGCTTTCGGTGCCGGCATGATGCGCACCAACGAGTCGTATCCGGCCCACGGTGGTCCGTTCAAGCGCAAGGACAACAACTTGGCCGCGCAGCTTGGTGTCGGTCTTCAGGCTGATTACAGCCGCACCGCGATGCGTGCCGAAGTTCTGGGCCGCTGGAATGGCGATGACACCAGTGTCGCTGCTCGCAACGAGAGCAGCTTCATGGACATCATTGCCCAGGTCAGCATGCTCGTGAAGCTCGGCGCCGCGCCGGCTGCTCCGGTTGAAGTGGTTGAGGAAGTGATTCCGCCGCCGCCGCAGCCGACCTGTGCCGATCTGGACGACGACGGCGATGGCGTGAACAACTGCGAAGCCCGTTGCCCCAACTCGCAGCCCGGCCAGACCATCGGTCCGGACGGTTGCCCG
>JAEXRB010000162.1 GCA_023438325.1 Pseudomonadota bacterium
CATGAGGCAGGCAGGGTCCCCGATGACGAACGCGCAGCGCTGGCGCGCGCCAGCGCGCAACACGGCACACGCGGGGGCGACATCGATTACGCACTGCTGCTCGACGGGCTGGAAGCCGAGCGCGAGCAGGGCATCACCATCGACGTGGCCTGGCGACATCTGGAAACCTCGGCACGCCGTTTCCTGATCGCCGATTGTCCCGGCCATGTGCAATACACCCGCAACATGGCGACCGGCGCTTCGGTGGCGGATCTGGGCATCCTGCTGGTGGACGCCACGAAAGGATTGTTGCCGCAGACCTTCCGCCACACCGCGATCCTGTCGCTGTTCGGCATCCGATACGTGCTGCTGGCAGTGAACAAGATGGACCGGGTCAATCATGACCCTGCCATATTCAACACCATCGTCGAGGCTTATCGCGCGCATGCAGTGCGGTTGGGCATCGCGCACGTCACCTGCATTCCCGTCGCCGCGGCGCTCGGTGACAACATCACTACCCGCTCGAACGCGATGCCGTGGTACACCGGCCCGAGCGTGCTGGAACATCTTGAAACGGTGTGCATCCAGCCTCTATCGCACGACGCGCATGCCTGTCTGCCGCTGCAATCGGTGCTGCGCGACGCTGCAGGCCAGCGCTGGCTCACCGGCACGCTGGCCTGCGGCATGCTGCGCGTGGGCGATGCAGTGCAGATTGCGCCCGACGGCACCAACACACGCATCGCGGCGCTGTGCGTTGCCGGTGTCGATGCCGAGGCCGCGCATGTCGGCCAGTCCATTTCCTTGCGCTTTGCAGATGAGGTCGATGCCGTGCGCGGCGACGTGATCGTGCAGGCAGGCGCATCGCTTGCGACGAGCGATCAGTTCGTTGCCGATGTGTTGTGGTTCGACGAGGCCCCGATGCTGCCGGGCCGGCGCTACCAGATCGCACTCGGCACGCGCAGCACCGGCGCGCGCATCGTCGAACTCAAGCACCGGCATGATCCTGAAAGCCTGCAACCGCTGGCTGCCAAACAACTGGAATGCAATGACATCGGCCAGGTGGCGCTGTCGCTGGATGCGCCGGCGGCGTTCGCACCGTATGCCGAACTGCCCGCGCTGGGCGGCTTCTTGTTGATCGATCCGCTGAGCCGCGCCACGGTAGGCGCCGGCATGATCCGCCATGGCCTGCGCCGCGCCCAGAACATCCACTGGCAAGCGCTGGATGTGGATCGCGCCGCGCGCGCAGCCCTCAAGGGCCAGAAACCGCGCTGCATCTGGTTCACCGGTCTGTCGGGCGCAGGCAAATCGACCATCGCCAATCTGGTGGAACGCGGCCTGCTGGCACGCGGCCTGCACACCTACCTGCTCGATGGCGACAACGTGCGCCACGGCCTCAATCGCGACCTGGGCTTCACCGATGCCGACCGCGTCGAGAACCTGCGCCGGGTATCCGAAGTCGCGCGGCTGATGACCGATGCCGGCCTGATCGTGCTGGTCAGTTTCATTTCGCCGTTCCGGGCCGAGCGTGCAGCGGCACGCGCCTTGTTCGGTGCCGGCGAGTTCATCGAAGTGTTCGTCGATACGCCTTTGGCTGAAGCCGAACGACGCGACGTGAAAGGCCTTTACGCCAAGGCCCGACGCGGCGATCTGCCGAACTTCACCGGCATCGACTCACCCTACGAAGCGCCGGAACATGCCGAGCTCGTGCTCGACACCACCACCGAAACGGCACAGGTACTGGCCGAACAGGTGATCGCACGCTTGCTGGATTGAGCGCGGCGCTGCCGCCCTGCGAGCGGCGGGGGGCGGCATCAGTCCTGACGTTCTTCCTGCATCGTGATCGAGCGGAGCCAATCGCGCAGCATGCGTTTTTCGTAACGCAACGGATCGCTACCCAGCGGGCCTGCGCCCAGCAGGAATCCGGTATCGCGCAACGTGGCCTCGCCCTCGCGCAGCACCGTGCCCGAGGCATCGCTCAAGCGGTATTCCAGCTCGATGCGTGGCGGATAGAGCGTCTTGATGATGCGGATGTCGTGCATGTCGCTCATGCGGCCGGGCTCGTACTCGCCGGCCAGATCCACATCACGCAGCGTGATCTGCAAAGACTGTTCCGCAGGCAGGCGGCGCTCGGCCTGATGCTGCAACCAGCCGGCCAGCGACTGGATCGCCTGCGTGGTATCGCGCTGTTGTGCGCCGCGCAGGTGCTTGACCTCGCGCATCCGGGAAACATCGCCCAGCGTCACCGCCACGCGCGAACCGGCTGCGGCCTCTTCCTGCGCCGGCAGCGGCTGCGCCACCGCGAAAGCCAGTGCCATCACGCAGAATGTGGTTGCCGTCCTTTTCATTTCCGCTCTCCTTGGCAACGTCATTGTCACACCCGACCGATCACGCGCCGGACACAACCGAACGCATCGGCGCACCACGCCGCCAGGCCAACAGATTTTCCGCACTCTGCTGCACCAAACGCTGACGCGCCTGCTGACTGGCCCACGCGTTGTGCGGGGTGACGACGAGATTGGGGATGTCGTCGGCCAGCAAGACATTGCCATCGCGTGGCGGCTCACGGGTAAGCACGTCCACGCCGGCCCCGCCCAGATGGCCTGAGCGCAAGGCCTCCACCAGCGCCACTTCATCCACGATGCCACCGCGTGCCGTGTTGATGAGGAAGGCGCCTGGCTTCATGCCGGCCAGCGCCTCGGCATCGATCAGATGGCGGGTAGCTTCGTTGAGCGGGCAGTGCAGGCTCACCACATCGGCCCGCGCCAGCACCTCGCGCCACGGCAAGGTGTCAGCGCGCGCCGGGCGACCGGGCAATTGCGCGATCAGCACCTCCATGCCGAAGGCTCGTGCCAGCCGGTCCACGGCCCGTCCGATCACGCCGTGGCCGAAGATGCCCAAGGTGCGCCCCGCCAGTTCGAGAATCGGAAGATCCATCAAGCAGAACTGTTCGGCACGTTGCCACTCGCCGGCACGCACCTTGCGGTGGTAATCGGTCAATCGCGTGTGCAGTGCCAGCATCAACGCCATCGTGTGCTGGGCCACGGCGAAGGTGCCATAGTCGCGACAGTTGCACACGGTGATGCCACGCATCGCGGCAGCGGAAAGGTCGACGTTGTTGACGCCCGTGGCGGCCACCAGCACCAGCTCCAGATCGGGCAGCGCGGCGAATGCGGCTTCGTCGAGCGGAATCTTGTTGCAGATGATCACGTTCGCGCCGGCGGCGCGGGCACGAACCTCCTGCGGCGTGGTCATGGGAAACGGGGTGAACACATCGGCGGCGGCGGTCAGCGCGGAGAAATCGATGCTGTCGCCGAGCGAGGCGGCATCGAGCAGTACCGCGCGGGCAGCACGCATGGTGGCAAGGTCATGGGAAGTCATGTCGCCACGTTACACCGGAAGCATGAAATGCAGGATCAACGCATGGCTCCTGCGCACCCACAACGGGCAGCAAAGCCGCCTGATCATCGCGCATGCCGCTCCTGCCAATGAAAAGCCCCGCAACAGCGGGGCTTTTCGGAAACCGTGCATCTGACCGGCTCAGCACATGATCGGATTCTGCTGGGTTTCCTGATAGGGGGTGAAGGTTTCCGTGGTCAAGTACCAGCCCGGATCAGAATCCTTTTTCCCGTCGCCGTCACTGTCGACACGGTATCCATA
>JAEXRB010000237.1 GCA_023438325.1 Pseudomonadota bacterium
TTCTGACCAAGCGCACCCTTTTCGATCAGCGCCTTGTGCCACGCCGGCGCGTCGAAGTAGGAATGCCAGGGATCTTCAGGCAGGGTATCGGCCATGGTTTTGATGACGTGCGCCATCGTGTCCAGGCCCACCACGTCGGCGGTGCGGTAAGTGGCCGATTTCGGACGACCGAGCAGCGGGCCGGTCAGCGCATCGGCCTCGTCGAAGCCCAGTCCGAACTGTTGGGTGTGGTGCATCGTGGAAAGGATCGAGAACACGCCGATGCGGTTGCCGATGAAATTCGGCGTGTCCTTGGCATACACCACGCCCTTGCCCAGCGTCGTGGTGAGAAACGTTTCAAGCCCTTCAAGCACTTCACGCGAAGTCTTGCGGCAGGGGATCAATTCGGCCAGGTGCATGTAGCGTGGCGGATTGAAGAAGTGCACGCCGCAAAACCGCGTATGCAGCGCTTCGGGCAATGCCTCTGCGAGCGAATTGATCGAAAGGCCGGAGGTGTTGCTGGCCACGATCGCGTGCGATGCGATGTGATTTTCGATCTTGTCGTAAAGATCCTTCTTCCAATCCATGCGCTCGGCAATGGCTTCGATGACCAGATCACACTGCTTCAACAGATCCAGATGCTGGTCGTAGTTGGCTGGCGTGATCGCGCCCGCCAGGGATTTGCTGGCCAATGGTGCCGGAGAGAGTTTGCCGAGATTGGCGATGGCCTTGTCCACCACGCCATTGGGTGCGCCTTCCTTGGCAGGAAGATCAAACAGGACGGTATCGACGCCGGCATTGACGAGATGGGCGGCGATCTGCGCGCCCATGACGCCGGCTCCGAGCACGGCGACCTTGCGGATTCGAAGTTGCGACATGGCAAATGCTCCGGTGGGTGAACGGTTGAGGAGAAAAATCAGGTCAGTGGAAGCTCATCCGGCGCGGAAGCCGGCGGCAGCGAACGCGACCAATTCGTTGGCGGCACGTTCGCAATGGGTTTTTTCATCGACATCATCACTGCGCCGCAGCAGGCCGAAATCGGCCATGGCATAAGTCAGCGCACCGGCCAGAAAATCCAGCCGCCAGTACAGCGCCTCCTTGCCCAGATGCGGCAGGCATTCGGCAATGGCGCGCGAGAACTCCCTCAGGACGTGGCCGTAGTTGTCTGAAAGGAACTTGCGCAGACGATCATTGCGCTCGGCATAGGCGCGCGCCAGTACGCGCACGAAGGCGCCGCCGCCTTGGCGATCCATGCTCAAGGCCAAGGCCGGGTCGATAAAGGCATGCAGTACTGCTTCAAGCTGGCCGGGAGCATCGCTGCGCGCCGCTTTCAGGCGCTCCACCCGAGCGCGGCTCATCTCGTCCATGCGACGACGGAAGACCTCGGCCACGAGGTTGTCCTTCGAGCCGAAGTGGTAATTGACTGCGGCGAGGTTCACATCCGCCTGACTGGTCACAAGACGCAGCGACGTTCCGGCAAAACCGTGCTCGGCGAACAGCGCTTCCGCCGCGCTCAGGATGCGTTCCTTGGTGGAAAAATGCGGAGAGGCGGGAACCGACATGCGGGCACTGGGATGAAGTCAAACGGTCGTTTGATTGATGCTAGTCGCTCCACGGGCGTCAGGTCAAACCCCGACAACCCTGTTCCGCGCATCCAAATCCGTCACGAAACTGCACGAAAAACTTCGAGAGTCAGTCCTAACTGTGTGTTTCAATGACTGTTTACAGTGTTACAATGCCCGTTCCTTCGTACCCCCGCATGGGGTACGGCCCCACATCTGAAACCCATTTACGGAGAAGTCCATGGCGCTGGAGCGCACCCTTTCGATCATCAAGCCCGACGCCGTTGCCAAGAACGCGGTTGGCGCGATCCTGTCGCGCTTCGAGAACGCCGGACTCAAGGTCATCGCAATCAAGATGAAGCAGCTTTCGCGCGCCGAGGCCGAGGGTTTCTACGCCGTGCACCGCGAGCGCCCGTTCTTTGGCGCGTTGGTGGATTTCATGGTGTCCGGCCCGGTGTCGATCCAGGTACTGGAAGGCGAGGGCGCTGTCCTCAAGAATCGCGACCTCATGGGCGCCACCAATCCGAAGGACGCCGCACCCGGCACGATCCGCGCCGATTTCGCCGACTCCATCGATGCCAACGCCGTGCACGGCTCCGACAGTGCCGAGAACGCAGCGAACGAAGTTGCCTACTTCTTCGCCGCCACGGAACTTTGTCCGCGCTGATCACGATGACTACGGTCGACGCCAGAACCAACCTTTTCGGCCTCGACCGCATCGGGCTGGAGTGCTTCTTTGCCGAAACCCTCGGCGAGAAGCGCTTCCGCGCCCATCAGGTGATGAAGTGGATGTACCACCGCCACACCACCTCCTTCGACGACATGACCGACCTGGGCAAGGCGCTTCGTGCCAAGTTGCACGAACACGCCCGCATCACGCCACCCAATGTGGTGTTCGACAAACCCTCGGTCGACGGCACCCACAAGTGGCTGCTCGGCATGGATGGCGCGAACGCCATCGAAACCGTCTACATCCCCGACAAGGGTCGCGGTACGTTGTGCGTATCCAGCCAGGTCGGTTGTGGCTTGAATTGCACGTTCTGCTCCACGGCCACGCAGGGCTTCAACCGCAACCTCAGCGCGGCCGAAATCATCGGCCAGGCCTGGGTTGCCGCCCGGCACCTGGGCAATGTGCCGCACCGTGATCGCAAACTCACCAACGTGGTGATGATGGGCATGGGCGAGCCGCTGCTCAATTTCGACAATGTCGTCACGGCGATGAGCATCATGCGTGACGACCTGGGCTTTGGCCTGGCCAACAAGCGCGTCACGCTTTCCACCTCGGGCGTGGTGCCGATGATCGACAGGCTCTCCGAAGCCAGCGATGTATCGCTTGCCGTTTCATTGCATGCGGCCAACGATGCCTTGCGCACCGAGCTGGTACCGATCAACAAGAAATATCCCATCGCCGAACTCATGGCCGCCTGCGAACGCTACGTGCTGCGTCGCAAGCGCAGTTCGGTGACGTTCGAATACACCCTCATGCAGGGTGTCAACGACCAGCCCGAGCATGCCCGCGAGCTGGTGCGTCTGCTGCGCGCCTTTACCAACAAGCTGCAGGACAGCGACGCGGCCAAGGTCAACCTTATCCCGTTCAACCCGTTTCCCGGCACGCGCTATGCGCGCAGTGGCGAAACCGACATCCGCGCCTTCCAGGAAATCCTGCAGAAAGGCAAGATTCTGGCGATGGTGCGCCGCACTCGCGGCGATGACATCGATGCTGCCTGCGGGCAGCTCAAAGGCCAGGTCATGGACCGCACCCGCCGCCAGGCGCAGTTCCGCGCCACGCTGGAACCCAAACAGGAAGGACAAGCCGATGCGGCAGCGTGAGTTTGTCATCCCGATCTGCCTTGCCATCGCACTGGCTGCATGCGGCAGCAATCCCTCGCGCAGCACGACCAATACCGACGCCAAGGAAGCCGCGGAACTCCAGGTCAAGCTGGGGCGCGGCTACATGGAGCAGGGCGAGCTGGAGGTGGCGATGGAGCGCCTGCAGCGCGCCTTGCAGTTGGATCCACGCAGCGTCGACGCACACACGATGATGGCCGTGCTCAACGAGCGCATCCAACGTCCGACCCAGGCCGAATCCTTCTATCGCAAGGCCGAACGCTTGGCGCCTGACAATGGCGACGTCAATAACAACCTCGGTGCCTTCCTGTGCGGCACGGGCAGGCAGCGCGAGGCCGACGCCTATTTCCTCAAGGCACTCGCCGACCCGTTCTACCGCTCTCCCGCAGCAGCCCTGTCCAATGCCGGCGTCTGCGCACTGAAAGCCGGCGATGCTGTCAAAGCCGAAGATTATTTCCGCCGCGTACTCAGCACCCAGCCCAACAACGCCACGGCATTGTTCGAACTGGCTCGCATGAATTATCTCAAGGGTGATGCGATGCGTGCGCGCGCCTTCATCCAGCGCCTGGAGGCCAGTGCGCCTGATGATCCGGCGGTGCTGGATCTGGGGCAGCGCATCGAAACCCGACTCGGCGATGCCGCCGCCGCACGCCGTTATGCCACCCGCCTGAAGAACGAGTTCCCGGATTACACGCCGGACGCCTCACTCAAGGATTCCGTCACACCATGAGCTGCCACGAACAGGAACAGTTGCCTGATGTCCCGCCCGGTCTGCGTCTGCGCCAAGCGCGTGAGGCGGCGGGATGGAGCATCGCTCAAGTGGCCGAACGGCTGAAGCTGCGCGGTGCACTGGTAGAGGCCATCGAGCGTGAAGATCTCGACGCGTTGGGCGCGCCGGTGTTTGCACGTGGCTACATCGGCAGTTATGCCAACCTTGTCGGATTGCCCGCCGATCTGGTCGATCAGCTTCTGCCTCGCGCACAACCTGCCGTCGCCAACACGCAATTGCACACCAGCCAGAACAGGGCGTCGTATGGCCGCTACATGCTGGATCGCTACGCGCGCCGCTTCGTTTACGTCGCGCTCACCGCATCCATCGTCGTCCCCGTCGTGCTGGTCGCGACACGCGATGACCTCCCCGACCCATCCACCTTGCTGACGCCGCTGGATGCCCCGCTGGAAAACATCGCGAGCGGCCAGAGCGCAGATACCGACCGTCGGATCGAAATCGTCGGCCCGCCAGCCCCGGCCGAACACGCCGTGATGGCCTCGCTGACACCTTTCTACAGCCAGCCACGCGCCACCACGCCTGCGCCAGAACCCGAGCCTGCGGAATCATCCATTGCAGACGCGCTGGTGCTCGATGTTTCCGGCGATAGCTGGGTGGAAGTGATCGGGCATGACGGCAACCGCCTGGCGCATGATCTGCTGCGCGCCGGCACCCTGCGCGAGTTCGATTCATCACAAGTGGCGAGCGTTCTGCTCGGCAATGCCAGCGCCGTCAAGGTGCGCATGAACGGTCAGGATGTCGACATCGAACCGTTCCGCCGGGCCAATGTGGCACGCTTTACGGTATCCTCTGACGGCTCGCTGGCACCTGCCGGCGGCTGATGCCGAGGCGGCGCGTTCCGCATCGGCTTTCCTCTTTTCCCTCACCCCGGATGCGCTGGCCGCATCCGGCACATGCTCCGGAGTCTTTCCAGGATGGATGAACACGAACAGGGCGAACTGGTTCGCTCGTGGCTGCGCCAGAACGGCGGCGCGATCTTCGGCGGTATTGCCATCGGCCTGGCCGGCATCCTCGGCTGGCAGTGGTGGCAGCACGGCAAGGATCAACACCGCTTGGATGCTTCGTCGGCCTATCAGGCGCTGGAAGAAGCCGTAGAGCGCAAGGATACCGCCGGCATTGACCAGTTCGCTGCCGAACTGAGCGAGAAGTTCACCGATACGCCATATGGCACGCTCGGGCTGCTGCGTTTGGCCGAGCAGAAGATTGCTCAAGGCGATGCGGACGCTGCGCAAACGGCACTCGCCGATGCCGCGCGCGCGGCACAGTCGCCGGCGCTGGCAGCACTGGCGAACCTGCGCCTGGCGCGAGTCCAACTCGCTGCGGGCAAGGCACAGGAGGCGCTGGACACCCTGACCAAACTGCCTGCCGGCGACTTCACCGGCCTCGCTGCCGAAACCCGTGGCGATGCGCTGCTGGCGCTGGGGCGCAAGGATGAAGCCGAAGCCGCATTCCAGGAAGCCCTGACCTCGTTGGATACCAGCGCACCGAACCGTTTCATCGTCGAGATGAAGCTGGCCGACATGGGCGTGGCCGCCACCGAGCCGGGAGCCTGACGTGCGCCGCGCTTTCGCGATTCTTCTGTTGACCGGCCTCGTCGCCGGCTGTGGTGGCGCGTCCAACAAGCGCGAAAACGTCGAACCGCCGGCTGAGCTCATCGATCTGAAGCCCACCACCAGCATCACGCGCGCTTGGCATCAAGGCGTGGGCAAAGGCGAACGCCGTCTGGGAACACGCCAGCATCCGGTATCCGATGGCCAGCGTCTTTATGCCGCCAGCCCGGATGGCAAGCTCTACGCCTTTGATGCCATCAGCGGCGCTCAGGCATGGCGCGTGGACACCGAGCTGCGCCTTTCCAGCAGCCTCGGCGTAGGCGAGGGCACCTTGGTTGCCGGCACACTCGATGGCCAGGTCGTGGCGTTCAATCCGGAAACCGGCCGCGAACGCTGGCGTGCGAAGGCGTCCTCCGAAGTGATCGCGGCCCCCGCCATTGGCCGTGGTCAGGCCGTGGTGCGTTCCATCGACGGCCGCGTGTTCGCATTCGCCACCACGGATGGCGAACGCCGCTGGGTGTACGACCGCAGCACACCGGCACTGACGTTGCGCGGCAACTCCGCCCCCGTGCTGGCCGAAGGCTTGGTATTGATCGGCTATGACAGCGGCCAACTCGTCGCGCTGCGTGGCGACGACGGCGTGCAGCTCTGGGAACAGGCGATTGCCTTCGGCGAGGGCCGTTCGGAACTGGAGCGCATGGTCGACATCGATGGCGAAATGGCCTACGACCGGGGCGAAATCTTTGCCGCCGCCTTCAACGCACAAGTCGTCGGCATCTCGCTGGAAGGCGGGCGCGCAATGTGGAACCGCGAGCTCTCCAGCTATGCCGGCGTCGCGCTGTCGAACCAGTCCTTGTTCGTCACCGATCGGGATGGCGTGCTGTGGGCGCTGGACCGCAACAGCGGCGCCGCGCTCTGGAAGCAGGATGCCTTGCTGCATCGCTGGCCGACGACGCCAGCCGTGCATGGCAGCCATGTCGTGGTCGGTGATTTTGAAGGTTACCTGCACTGGTTCGATGCCGACACGGGCGCTCCGGCCGCGCGTATGCGACTGTCCAGAAAGCCGATCCGTGCCACACCGCAGGTAAACGGCGACATGCTCTATGCCGTTTCCATCGACGGCGATCTGGGCGCGTACCGGCACTGATTCAAAGCGGCGTGCTCTGCGCGCCGTTCCGGCCCCGGCCTTCATGGCGGGGCAATCCGGCGGTCCTTGCGGATCGCGTTTTTCGTTCTAGAGGTTCACCGTGCTGCCCTTGGTCGCCCTGGTCGGCCGACCCAACGTCGGCAAATCAACCCTGTTCAATTCGCTCACGCGCAGTCGCGATGCGTTGGTTCACGATGAGCCCGGCGTGACGCGGGATCGCCATTACGGTATCTGCCGCCGCATCGAGGATCAGCCCTTCGCCGTGGTCGACACCGGCGGCATCAGCGGCGAAGACGAAGGCCTGGCCGGGCTGACGGCACAACAGTCGCGCTCGGCCATCGAAGAGGCCGATGTGGTGGTGTTCGTGGTGGATGCCAAGCATGGCCCCTCCACGATTGACGAGGACATCCTCGGGCTATTGCGCCGTTCCGGCAAACCCGTGCTGCTGGCGCTCAACAAGATCGATGCCGCCGATGCGCACGAGGCCGGCGCCGAGTTTGCCCGCTTCGGCCTGCCGGACATGATCAAGCTGTCTGCGGCCCATCAACGCGGTGTCGACGACCTGCTCGATGCCATCGTCGAGCGCCTGCCGGAGGCATCTCCCGAAAGCACGCAAGAAGACGACCCCGACCGTTTGCGTTTGGCCATCGTCGGCCGCCCCAACGTCGGCAAGTCTTCTCTTTTAAACGCCTTCACCGGCGAGCAGAGGGCGATTGTTTCGGACATCCCCGGCACGACGCGAGCCGC
>JAEXRB010000270.1 GCA_023438325.1 Pseudomonadota bacterium
GCCGACAGGCAAGTTCAACGTCTACAACACCGTCAACGACGTTTACTGATTCCCTGAAACGAGGGGGAATCCACCAGCCGGAGCCAGCAGGTTCCGGCCGGTTTTTCCATGCGGCAGGCACACTCGCCCGGATCGACCCGAAGGGGGGGGGCGGTGTCGGGCTGATGGCGCGGCGGCGTGATGGCGAGACTTCTCCGCTCAACTACGAAGTTGCAGCGCAAGGTATCGGCTCAGCGCGTCAGGCATTGCCGATAGCGGCCGTCCACCCGATTGGCAAACCATTCGGTGGTCAGTTCACGCGTGATTTTCGGAGAGTCCAGGCGAATGCCGGGAATCAGCGCGCGTGGCAACGGTTTGCCGGCGCTGGCTTCGGCCAGTGCGAAGACGCGGGCGTGGAGGTTGCTGTCGCTGAAATCGAGTTGGTCGCTGCGTTCCAGCTCGCGTCGAATCTGGCGCTCGTTCATGCCGAGTTGGCCTGAGAGCGAACGCACGGCGGTTTCGGTCAGCCCGGCCTGGCTCAGCGATGCGCCGGGCACCAGCAAGTCGCCATCCAGCGCGAGCGGAATGCCGCTGGCCTGACTTACCGCATTCTGGAATGCCGCATTGCGGCTGGCATATCGCCCGGCGTTGTAATCGGCAAAACGATGCACCTTGCGCGTGTACGGCGTCTGATAACCGAGCAGGTGCGCGATGCCAAAATACATGCCGCCGCGCCGCGTGAAGACTTCTTCACGGATGCTGCCGGCGATGGCATACGGATAGTGGCGGGCATTGTTTTGCGCAAAGGCGATGGACACTTGCATCGGGCCGCCGGTCTGCACCGGGTTGCGGTTGCCGAACAGGCGCTGGCCGAGCGGCACGCGGCCGATCAGGTCTTCATACAGCGCACTCAGTTCGCGTTCGGTGCGTACCTTGGAGAGGCGCTCTTCGTAGCTTCGCCCATCGGTGGATTTGAGTTTGAGCGCCGCGCCCACGGCGAATTTCGGGATGTGCAGCGCGGCAGCGCGATCCTCGATTTCCTTGCGTGCGATCTTGCCCAGATTGGGCACGGATGGATCGGCGGTGTAACCAGATTCCTGCTCCAGCACCGCCAGCACGGCGCAGATGTTCTCCGGGTTCGGCGTGATGCGCTGGGCCTGGAATGCGATCTGGATGTCGGCAGCCCAGCCCTCCCGATCCTTGGTCGGGGCGGGAATGCGGCGTGCGATTTCGGCGCGCACTTGTGCAGGTGTGAGGCCGGGCGAGGGCTTGGGTGTCTGCGTGGCGCAAGCGGAAATCAACGCGAGCATCAGCACCAGCGAGGAAACACGGCGGGTTGATCGGGATCTGCGACTCATCGCGGGTTCGATACGCCATGCGGAACATGCCCGGCAGCCACATGGCGCGAGGCGTTTTCGATGTTGTGGGTGGAATCGTCGAAGAAGATGTCTGCACCGAACGCTTCCAGAAATGGTCCTTTGTTGCGTCCGCCCAGAAACAGCGCTTCGTCCAGTCGAACACCCCATTCGCGCAAGGTCAGGATCACGCGCTTGTGCGCCGGGGCCGAGCGCGCGGTGACCAGCGCGGTACGCAGCGGCGAGTTCTCCGGAGGAAAGGCAATCTGGATCTGATGCAGTGCATGCAGGAAGCCGTGGAACGGCCCGGCGGACAGCGGTGTCGCGGCCAGTTCTCGTTCGTTTTTCGCGAATGCTTCCAGGCCATCTTCCTGCGAGATGCGCTCGGATTCGTCGCCGAAAATCACCGCGTCGCCGTCGAAAGCCACGCGCAGCTGCGTATCGGTACGGGCGCTGGCGCGTGCCGGAAGAATGGTTGCGGCGGCCACGCCGTTGTCGAGCGAGCGGCGCACCGATTCGGGATTGGCCGAGAGAAACAGATGCGCACCGAATGGCCTGATGTACGGCCACACCGGCGCACCGCTGGTGAAGGCGGCGCGCACGATTTGCAGTTCGTAGCGCTCGATGGAATTGAAGATGCGCAGGCCCGTGTCGGAAGAATTGCGCGAGAGCAGGATCACCTCGATGCGCGGCAACTCCGGGTTGCCCAGTGCGTTGAGTGCGAGCAGCTTCTTGACCAGCGGAAAGGCGATGCCCGGTTCCAGCGGCTCATCCTCGCGGCTGCGCTGGAAATCCGAATAGGCATCCACGCCATCGGTTTCGTAGACCGCGTGGCTTTCTTCCAGATCGAACAACGCACGAGCGGACAGTGCCACGATCAATCGCTCCTCGCCCGGTTGCGCGGCGGCATGCGGGTTCAGTTCGACAATGGCCGAGTCATGCGGGCGCGCGTGGTGCAGGCGCGGATCAGACAGTGAACTGCTCATCGAGGATGCGCTCTCCCATGTTGTGCTCTGGATCAAACAGCAAGGTGACGGTTTTGTCGCGGGATTCACGGATGGTGACTTCCACCACATCGCGCACCTCGAACGAATCGGCAGTGACACTGACCGGGCGCTTGTAGGCATCCAGAATCTCGAACTTCACTTCCGTGTCGTTGCGCAGGATCGCGCCGCGCCAGCGTCGCGGGCGGAACGGGCTGATCGGCGTCATCGCCAGTACATCGCTGCCAAGTGGCAGGATCGGCCCATGTGCGGAAAGGTTGTAGGCCGTGCTGCCAGCCGGCGTGGCCACCAGCACGCCATCGCACACCAGCTCTTCCAGCCGTGCCGCACCATTGAGATACACCCGGATCTTGGCCGCCTGCTTGGTCTGGCGCAGCAGCGAAACCTCGTTGAATGCCACCGCACCCACGCTGCCCCCGGCATCGGTCATGGCGATCATTTCCAGCGGTTTGAACGTGGTGGCCTCCGCAGCGGCAAGCCGTTCCAGCAAATCCTCGGCACGAAACTGATTCATCAAGAACCCTACGGTGCCGGCCTTCATGCCGTAGATCGGCTTGTGCAGGCCCATGTGGCGATGCAGCGTCTGAAGCATGAAGCCATCACCGCCGAGCGGCACGATGATGTCGGCCTCTTGCGGTGGTGTGTTGTCGTAATGGGATTCGAGTTCTGCCAGCAATGCCTGGCCTTCGGGCGTGCGGCTGGCGAGGAAGGCGATGCGGGGTGAAGTGGTCATGAAGGCGTCCTGGCGTCATTCGAGCCGTAGTCGGCTACCGTGTATCGCGATCCAGCCAGACATCGGGATCGCGGCGATGATGGAACACCGCAATTACGAGAATACCTTGTGAATCAGGGCGGTAAATGACTGAATAGGGAAAGCGGCGCATGAAACAACGGCGACACTCTCCCTCGATGGGTTGATACGACAATGGCGACCGAAGTGCAGCTTGAACGGCTGCCTCAAGCGCTCGTGAAAATTCGAATCCCAAGCCGGGAGAGCAGCGCTCGTACCAGTTCCGTGCCTCAATCGCTTCAGATCGTGCCTCTGGTCTGAATCGGGCGTGCATCAAGATTGTGCTGGAAAAGCTCGGCACGCACGGCATCCCAATCCACGGCTGAATCAGGGTCGGCGTCATGCCGTGCCATACGGCGAAGTACCTCCTCGCGTTGGGCTGCCGTGAGACCGACAGCCTCCGGGGTATCATCCAGCGCGATGCTGTCCCAAATGTCTCCCACAAGCTGGAGGCGCTCGGCAACAGACAGGGTGCGGAAGTTGGGGGCAATGGTTTTCATGGCATCAGTGTATGCCATCTACCGCTTGGACAAAAAGAAAGGGCGCCCGAAGGCGCCCTTTCCGTTACAGCGTATTGCGTGGATCAGTGGTTGCGACGCAGGCCGAGAACCAGCATGCCAAGCGCAGCGAAGATGCCGAACAGGGCGAGCTTGGACCACAGCGAGGAAGCCGGAACGAAGGTCGGAGCCACGAAAGCCTGACCATTGGCGCTGAGCGCGTAGGTGGCAGTTGAGACAGCCGGATCGTTCGAGGTGCAGGTCAGCGTATCGGTTACCGACGTGCCGTCTGCCGGGCAGGCAACAGCGACGGAAACGGTTGCCGAAGAACCCACGGCCACGGTGCCAGAAGCGCCGGAAGCGATGGTGAAGTCAGCGCCAGCCACCGAGCAGTTATAGGTCAGGTCGGAGCCTGCGCCTGCAAAGCCGTTGTTGGTGATGACCACGCTGCTGTTGCAAGAGCTGCCGGGGATGCCGGTACGGTCGATCGCAGCGCCCGGGGCCGGGTTGGACGAGTAGCCCGGAGCCGGAACCGGCGTGCCAGCAGGAGCCGTCAGGTTCCACGTGTGGGTGGTCGCTGTACCGGCATCAGCCACATCGCAGGTCAAGGTCGCGGCGAGCGCGGCATTGGCCAGTGTGACGGACAGGTCGATGGTGCCAGCCGGAGGCACCGTGGCCGGCACACCAGCAGTCACCGAGAACGCGCTGGCATTGGTACCGCCGACAACGCAGTTGCTGACCGTGCCCGTACCGATGGAGCCGGTAGCCACCGAAACGGCGATGCTGGCCGTCGTGGAGGTGCCCGACGTACCGCCCGGGAACGCTACTGCGGAGGCAGGAGCGAAGCCGAGAACGACATCGGGTGGGGCTGCTTGCCAAATAAGCGATCCGCCCACTGAGGTATTACCAGAACTGGTGTCATTTCCGCCTGCATCAATGAACAGCTCGTTGCTAAATGCAAGCGGCATCGTGTCACCATCTGCTCCAGCGTTCGCAGTAAGAACATAAGTGCACTTGGTGCCCGTAGGTATCACAGCATTAGAGGGCAGGTTCTCCTGGGAACGCAGAGTATTGCCTGAAACCAAAGAACACAGCGAAGTTGGGGCACTGGAATGCGCGGCTGCGCTGACGAACGTAACTTTTGAAGTATCGAGTACGATATCAGTTTGCGTAGCAGTTGTTGCGCCATCTGATTCGTAAACCACCTCCAGAGTCACGGAGCCGCCGGCTACGGGTACGGTGGGGGAGGCGTTAGTGAGCTTCCACCCTGCAGCACCGGCGCTGGCAGAGCCGAGGGCCATTGCAACTGCCGCGAGAACTGTAAGTCCTTGTTTTTTCTTGAGGTGCATTTTAATCACTCCTGATTGTCGAGCTGTAAAAATCTAGACTAAAGCTACCCGCGAATTGTCGAGGGTAGCT
>JAEXRB010000328.1 GCA_023438325.1 Pseudomonadota bacterium
GTATGAAAGCGTTGGCATCAAGGCCGAGGTGACAGCGCCGGCTTCGCCCGTCGATATAGACCTGAACAACAACGAGTCCGTCAGCAGTAGCCGCAGCCTTGACCGCCGTGCCGCGGTGCGGGTGGTCAAGCGGGCGGTGCAGAACGGCAATGCCGTGACTTCGGTGCCGGCCAATGTCGCATTCGATTACGAAATCACCGTCTACAACGATGGCCCTAGCGACGTGGGTAACGCCGGTAATGGTTCGCAGGTTGATGAAACTGGCCCGGCACTGGTGTTGAGCGATGCCTTCGATCCGCTCCTCAGCGGTGTTCCGAGTAGTTGCACGCCCAGCGGCGACAACCCCTGCTGGACCTTGTGCCGGAGTACGTTGGGTTGGAGTGGTGGTGACGATGGGCCTGCTACTTCCGGGGATTGTCCGGTGGATGCGGTCGGCGGCAGTGGCTCGCAGATCACTCAGCGTTTCTCGTTGCGCGCGGGCAGCAGCAGCCGATTGTTCACCCGCGTGAACGTGTCCGAAGTGGCGAATGCCACAACCGTGAGCAACACCGCCAACGTTGCGCTGTCGGGTTGCGGCGGTACATCTGGCTGCCATGAAGTCACCGTGCTGGGCAGCAACGCACTGCGCACTTCCACGGTGATCGTCGACGTGACGCCCGCGGCCGCGGCCGCGATCAGCGTGGCCAACGAGGGGAGTGGATCGGCTGTCCCCGGCAACACCCACAGCTACATCATCACAGTGGCCAATACGGGCTTCCGGAGGTTGGATGGCACCTCGGTTTCAGGTGTCTTCCCGATGGCGGGGGGCAGCACGTTTGACGGTTTCGTTCCGGGTACGGTGAAGTGGCGGTGTGCGGCTTTCGAAGGTGCCTGTTGTTCCAGCACAACCAACGCGTGTGGTGTCGGCGAGCCAACCCTGCCGGTGACTGCCGGTGCGCTCCTAACATCGGTCAACCTGCCTTCCAGCAGTCGCGTTGAAATTACCGTTACTGGCACGCTTGATCCGCGTGCGCAAGCCGGGAGTATCAAGCTATCGGCTACCGCCGCCGCAACGGGTGTGACAACCCCATTGGAGGGAGAAGCCGTTACCACGCTGACACCTCAGCGCGGGCTCACGTTGTCCAAGCGCCTCTACCAGCGCAATGACGATGGCGACAATCCACGTTTCTTCTACGAAATCATCGCGGCCAACAACGGCCCGAGCTTCGCGCCGGGCGCAGTTCTGATTGACGACGAATCCACCGCCGGTGATGTGAACTTCAACTTCGAAACGGCACAGTGGAGCTGTCTGGCTCAGGCCGCGCCTGCGCCGATGGTGGCTCCGGAAGCCACGCGATGCAGCGCGATCTCCGGCAATGGCGCGATGGAAAGCGGCGATCTGGCATTGGACTTGATGCCGGGCGGCCGTGCAGTGGTGCGGCTGGAGGTGGATGTCGCCGAGGGGGCGCCCAATCAGGTCGTCAATACGGCGGAGTTGTCGCTTTCGGGCAGCAACACCGTGAATGCCAGCGCCAGCGCCAACCTGAGTTCCACCTACACCTTGGAGGTGAGCAAGAGCGATGGCCTGAATGTAGCGCATCCGGGCGCGGCGCATCAGTACGAAATATCGGTGGTCAATACTGGCCGCGACGACGCTTACGACGTGCATGTGCGCGATGCCATGCCTGTTGCCTTGCAGGACGTGCAATGGACGTGCTCGGCAACCTCGCCGGTGCCAGGTGACATCGAAGTCCTCGGCAAGGCTGGTGACGAGGGGCTGCCCGGGCGCGTGCTGACCTTGTCTGATGATGGGCGCCACATCTACGTGCTGGGCGCAGACCAGCAGGGCCATCCGGTGCTCTACGTCTTCAGCCGCAACGCCACGCCGGGCCTGGATTACGGCAAGGTGGATCTGGAGCCCATCGACATCGAGGCCGATGGTGTCGACGATCTGGAAGACACCGGATCGGTGGTGAGTGGCATGGCAGGGCCGGTAGATCTCGCGCTGTCGCCCGATGGTGCCGTGCTGTACGTGCTCTCGCGTAGCGCTGCCCAGCACAACGTGACGGCTTTCCACCGCGCCACCAATCCGCTCGACCCGGACTATGGCCGGCTGTCCTACGCCGGTACCACTGCCACCACGATGGCATTCCCTCGCAGCATTGCCGTCAGCGCCACGCACATCTACGTGGCGGGATCGAACAGTGAGACAGGTGCGGGATCGGTTGAGGTGTTCCGCCCCGCGTCGGTCAATCGGGTACCGGTGGCCGTGGCCGCTTCCACGGTGGTGGCCCCGATGGCGGCAGGGCCGATGGCATTGAACACGGCGGCAACGGCACTGTTTGTTGCCTCCACCGATTCCTCGGAAATCTTCCGCTACGCCATCACTCCGGCCAGCGCCGGTGCCGATGCCGGCAAGCTGAGCAATAACGCGAGCTTGGGTGGCGGCGTGAGCGGCTTCGTAGGGATCGGCGATATGGTGCTCGCGGGCAATGGCCGCGATCTTTACGTACATGCCGCCAATGGTGGTCAGCCGCGTATCGGCAGCGTGCGTTCCGATGCGGGCGGGCTGGTTCCCGGCCCCGTTTACGGTACTGGTTCCCAAGCCGAGTTGATCGGCAAGGTGCGACTGGCGCTTTCGCCGGATGGCGAACATCTGATCGGTGTGAATCCCATTGCCAACTTGTTGTTCACGCTGCGCCGCAATCCGGTTTCCGGCGTACTGTCCGGCGCCGATGGCGCGGGAGGAACAGAGGTTTTCGAGCAGGTGTTGCGCAAAGGCGGTACGCCTGCGGTCGTGGAGTTGGACATCCCCGCCGACGTGATGGTGTCGTCTGACAACCGCCATGTGCTGGTTGCGTCGGCCAGCACGAGCGGGCCCATCGGGCCGCTGGTCGCGTTCTCACGCCGCGCGCCTCCGCCACAGTTGGGCTTCCTCGAGCTGGATCGCCAAGGCGATACGATTCCTCTCACCCAGGACACGATCGATGACCTGACTGCACCGACCGATGTCGTGGTGCGTGGGCGTCATGTCTACAGCATCAGCCTGGCTGATGCGGCGATCACCCGGTTCGAGCGTCGCAGTGCGCAGATCGGCCTGGAGGACGATGATGGGCAACACCTGACGCACAAGAAGGTCTGGCGCAATGGCGAGAACGGCATCGTCAACATGACGCGGCCCGAGCGCCTGTTGCTCAGCCCGGACGGGAAAAGCCTGTTCGTGACGAGCCTGGATGGCGACTCGCTCGTCGTGTTCTCCCGCAACGATACCGATGGAGAGCTGACGTTCCGTCAATCATTCGTCCGAGGCCAGGGCGGCTATCCCGGCGGGTATCCCGGCTTGCGCGGTGCGTATGGCATGGCGATGGATTCCGGCTCGCAATATCTGTATGTCGCAGGTTCCTTCGAGGCCACCATCGCAATCTTCCGTCACGATTCCAGTTCTCCGCAGCCGTTGACTTACCAAAGCTCCATCGCACCCGGCAGTGGTGGTGCCACGGGCTTGAACGGCATTCGCGATCTGGTCGTGACCCAGAACGGGCAGCAGCTTCTCGGTGTAGCCGCCGCCGCGAACACCGTGCTCGTGTTCGATCGTCAGAACAATGGCGCGCTGAGTTTCGTGCAGGCGCTGAATCTGGGGGCGAATCAGCGCCCGATGGCACTGGCGCTGTCGCCATCGATCAACAACAGCGGCAATGCGCACGTCTACGTTGTGGCGCAGAACAGCCACTCGTTGCATGTGTTGCGTCGCGTGCTCGATCCCACCAGTCCGCAGTTCGGCCGAGTGCAGCCCGTGGGTGCGATCAATCCTTCCAGCGGGGGGCCGGCCCGCATGACCGGCCCGCGCGATGTCGCGGTCAGTGCCGATGGCAAGCGTGTCTACGTTGCGGCCGAGTACGGCTCCAGCCTGGTGGCGTTCGACCGTTACGACAACCCCAGTGGCAACAACTATGGGCGTCTTGTACTGGCCGAAACGCGCAGTCAGGACGTGGATTCGGTCGATGGGATCGCTGCGCCGTATGCGGTGGCGGTATCGAGCGATTCGCGCAATGTCTACATCGCCGGTTTCGACAGCAATGCGGTGGCCTCGTTCTCGGTCGGTACCGGCTCGATGTGCAGTGCCACCGGCAGCGGCGACATCGATGATCGAGTGACGATTCGCGCCGGCGGCGCGGTGTCCTACATCGTGAATGCCACGATCCGGCCCGATGCCAGCGGCGTGCTGGAAAACACGGTGGAGGTGGAGTCCGACGGCGGCAATTTCAGCGTAACCGACACCACCGACTTGATGACTTCGGCAAAGCTGGAAGTGAGCAAGACCAACGACCAGGTCGCCGCCATACCCGGCACGCCAGTGCGTTACGAGGTCACGGTACGCAATCTGGGCCCGGGCAACGTGGTGGGGAATCTGGATGACTCCAGCGTGGCCTCGGTCACTGATCTTTTCGGCTGCACCGGCACGTCCGGAAACTACGATTGCAGCGCGTCGCCTTTCGTGCCCGGCTCGATCGCATGGACGTGCTCGGCGTCCGGTTCCGGCGCGCTGGATTTCATCGGTGCGCAGCGTGATGGCGTGGCGGGTGTTTCAGGTTTGGCGGGCATCAGTTCGCTGGCGCTGATCCCGGCAGGTGATGCCGCGGCGGATCCGAGCGCGGTGCGCGGCACGTTCCTGGTCGGTGCCAGTGTCGATGACGATGCCTTGGTGTTCTTCCGCCGCGACAATCTCACGGGCGAGCTGAGTTTCCACTCGCGCATCAATCATGGCGGCCCGGCCTCGCTGGAAGGTGCGCGTTCGGTCGCAGTGAGTGCGGATGGGCGATGGCTGTTTGTCGCATCACGTACCTCCGACAGTCTCAATGTGTTCGCACTTTCCGGAAGCGATTCCGTGCCGCTCGAAGTGGAGCATCAGGCCGAGATGCGCAATCCGGCGATCAAGGGCCTGGATCAGGCGCTGCATGTGATCGCGCTGGCCGGAAACGGCGGTGGCGAGCACGTCTATGTCGCCGGTTCCAACGACCATGCGGTCGCGGCCTTCGCTTACGACGGCAACGCGCTGGCCCACGTTGGCAGCTACGTGAACGGGCAGGGCGCCGTACTGGGATTGGCGGATGTGGAATACCTCGTTGCCAGCCCCTCGGGTGAGCACGTTTATGCCCTCTCCGGTAGCGGCGCAAGCGTGGCGCAATTCAGTCGCAACAAGGATACGGGTGCGCTGACCTATGTCGCACGCTTCACCGCCGGCACGCTGGGCGTGGCGATGGATGGCGTGTCCTCGGCCACCTTCGATGCCGATGGCAAGTACCTCTATCTCACCGCGTCGGCGGCGAACAGGATCGTGGTGCTGGCGCGCGTCACCGATGCGGGTGCAGGCAATTTCGGCAGCCTGTCGCTGGCGTCCTCCATCGCGCAAGGTGAACAGGGTGCGCAAGGGCTGCTGACGCCGCGTCGCGTGGTGCTGACGGCTGACAGGCAGCATCTGTATGTGACTTCGCAGTCCGGCAATTCCATCGCCTGGTTCTCGGTGCATCCTCAGACAGGCGCACTCACCTATCTGGGCATCCGCAACAACCGCAGTGCCGGCGTGGAAGGCCTGAGTGGTGCCACGGGCATGGTGCTGGATCCGGTGCTCGATCAAATCTACATCGCCGGCACGCTCGACCGGGCCGTTTCCCACTTTGCGCGGCAATCTGATTCCTGGTGCCCGCCGAACGGGACCGGCTTGCTTGACGGCGTGGCCGTCAACATCGCAGCGGGTGGGCGGGTCACCTTCCAGCTCGATGCCCAGGTGCGCAGCGAACTGGCGGGTGATCTGGAAAATATTGCGACTGCGTACTGGCAGTCGGCCGACTGCGATGGCCAGGGAGGATCGAGCCTCATCGAGTGCCGCAATGACGCCACCGACATCGACATGCCTTCCAACCTGGCGGATCTGTCCATCACCAAGGACGACGGTCTGGCCGAGTTCGACGGGCTGAGTGGCGCCGCCGCGCTGGCTGCTGACTTGCGCAACGTCTATGTCGTCGGAACCGGGGACAATGGCATCGGCATGTTCCAGCGTCAGGCCGATGCGTCGACCGGTGTCGGCCTGCGCTATCTGGGCGCACTGCGCTCAGGTCAATCCGGCGTCAGTGGTTTGACGGGTGTGGCCGATCTGATCATCAGTGCGGATGGCAAGCATGTGTATGCAGCCAGCCCCGTGGATAACGCCGTCACCAGTTTCGCGCGTCATGCTTCCAGCGGGCGATTGAGCCAGATCGATGTGGATCAGGACGGCCTGCTCGGTGTGTCCGGCCTGGCCGGCGCGCGTGCGCTGGCGCTCTCGGCCGATGGCGCACATCTTTATGTGGCGGGTGGTTTTGCCAACACCGTGGCGATTTTCCGTCGTGACAACGACAGTGCCTCGGCCAGCTTCGGACGCCTGAGCTTCGTCACCACGGTGCAGGCAGGCGTCAGCGGCGTCAACGGCATTGAATCGCCACTGGCGCTCAAGCTCAGCCCGGACGACAAGCATCTGTACGTACTCGGCGGTGCAGGCGACACCTTGGTGGCGTTCTCACGCCAGACCAACAGCGGCAGCGGCAACTTCGGCAGGCTTGAACAGATCGGGCGCTACCAGAACGCCAGTGCCGGCGTGCTGGGCATGAACCAGGTTCGCTCGCTGGCGCTTTCCAGCGATGGCGCGCATGTGTATGTGCTGGGTGCCGATGCCGGCACGCTGGTGCATTTCTCGCGCGAGGCCGCCGACGGCAAGCTCGTCTTCGTGCCGCACTCAGCCGAAGCCGGCGTGCTGATCGTGCCCGACCTCATCGGTGCGACGCGTTTGCGCCTGAGCGTTGATGGTCGCCTCTACGCGGCTGCGCAGGCGCAGTCGGCAATCCTGATCTTTGGCCTGGATGCCGATGGCAAGCCTGTGCTGGAGAACGAGGTGCACAACGACGATGAGCCGGTCGATCCATCGCAGAGCCGCGTCGATGGCCTGGGCGGTGTCGTGGACATGGTCCTGGTGGACGATGCCGGCACGCTCGTTCTCTACGGTGCGGCCACGCAGGATGCGGCGCTCACCGCGTTCACCCTTGATGCCGGTGAGCCGGTCTACGTGGGTGCGATCTTCGACGGCATGGGCGGCGTGGCACCGGGCGATACCGTCACCTACACCATCATCGCCAGCAATCACGGCCCCAGCGATGTACTGCATGCCCGTGTCGTGGATAACTTCCCGGTTGCGTTCGAACAGGTCACCTGGACCTGCTCGGGTTTTGCCGGCGGTGAATGCCCGGTGGCAGGCAGCGGAAACATCAATGTCGAAGTGAAGTTGCCCAATGGCGGCCACGTGCAGTTCGCTGCAAGCGGGCGCGTGGCGGCACAGGCCAGTGGAAAGTTGGTCAATACCGCCACGGTCGAAGCCATCGGCGTGCTCGACCCGAACATGAGCAACAACAGCGCCACCGATGGCGACACCGTGCTGTCGCCGGCAATGGATCTTTCCATCACGGTGGACGACAACGATTGCGACCTGGCTGATCCGGACTGCGATGAAGTCACCCACGCCACACCGGGTGGCCCGGTGTCGTACCGCGTGATGGTCGGCAATGCCGGCCCCACCTACGCGGCCGGCGCACTGGTGAGCGACACGTTGCCGGCGGCGCTGTACGACGTCTCCTGGACGTGTTCGGTCATGCCCGAAGCCGGTCTTCTGGAGGAAGTCGGATTGGCCGATGCCAACTTCGATGTCGGTTATCGCGCTGTGACGATCGATGCCCTGGGGCAGTACGCCTACGCGGTGGGCACACGCACCGATCCGCAAGGCACGCGTGACACCCTCGTGGTGCTGAAGCGCGATCCGCTGACCGGTGTGTTGACGCGACTGCGCTCCTATTCGGATGGCGAGGTTGCGCCCTTGCCTGATGGAGGTGGCAATGCTCCGGCAGTACGCGGCATTGCCGGTGCTGTCGACGTGGTGATTACCGGCGATGGACGCTTCGTCTACGTCGCAGGACAGGCGGCCGATGCCATTGCCGTGTTCGAGCGCGATGCTGCTTCCGGCCTGCTGAGGTGGCGCTCGCAGGTGCAGGATGGCGAATTGGGCGTGGACGGCATCGGCGGCATCGCAACGCTGGCGCTGTCGCCCGATGGTCGCCACTTGTATGCCGGTGGTGCATCGGATCGAGCCATTGCCGGCTTCAGCATCCATGCCACGACCGGCGCACTCTCGCAGGTGTCGTTGATCCGGCAGGGGCAGGCTGGCGTCAATGGTCTCAATGGGGTTTCCGACTTGGCGTTCGATGCAGGCGGCACGCTGCTGTTCGCCACGGCCAGCACCAACCGCAGCGTCACCGCCTTCCGGCGCGCGCCGAACAATGGCGTGTTGAGCCATGTGGTGGGCATCGAGGATGGTCAGGTTGGCGTCAGCGCTTCGCTGCTTTCGCCTTCGGCGCTGTGGGTGCATCAGGGGCGCGTGTTCGTGGCCGATGCACAGGGGGATGCGGTGAACCTGCTGCGTTTCGTCGATGGCCAAACACCGGCATTCGAGCTGGATGAAGTGATTGCGCTCGATGCCGATGGCGTGGCCGCCAGTCAGCAGCCGACCGCGCTTGCGTTCGATCCGGATCAGGCACGTCTCTATGTGGCATCGGCTGCAAGCAGCCAGCTGCATCTCTACAGCTTGCTCGATGTGCAGTCACGGCATGTGGCCAGCTATGGCACGAGTACTTCGGTGGCACTCGATCACGTTGCGGCGATGGTGTTCGCACCGAACCTGCGCCAGCTTTATGCCGCCTCCAGCAGCGACGGCATGATCGCGACGCTGGCGCGCGAGTTCGGATCGCGCTGCCCGCTTGCCGGACGCGGTGCGCTCGGCACCCAGCGCGTGGATATCGCACCGGATGGATTCGTCAGCTTCCAGGTGAACGGTCGCATCTTCGCCAATGCCACCGGCATGCTGACTTATGCGGCAAGTGTGGATCCGCGCGTGCTGGCCTTCGAGACGCAGCCTGCGAACAACCGTGCCAGCGATACCGATACCTTGGTGCCGGAGCCGGATCTGGAAACCCGCAAGCTGCGCAACACGCCAGACGAGGAAGTGATTGCCGGTCGGTCGGTGAGCTATCGCATCGAGGCGGAAAATCACGGTGTCTCCGATGCGCTTGGCGCGTGGATGACCGATGACCTGCCGCTGTTCCCGGCGACCACACCGGGTCTGGTGGAAAACAGCAGCAAATGGAGCTGTGCCGCGAACCTGCCGTTGGCCGCAGGTACGCATCTGGGTGCCGCCATGGAGTCGCGCATTGCCGATCTTTCCGCGCTGGCACACACGCCGGACGGGCGCCGCTGGTTCGGCGTCAGCAGCACCGGCAGCGCGCTGGTGGAGCTGCGCCTGGATGCTGCGGGCGAGATCGAAAGCGTGCACCGCTACGTGGATGGCGATGATGCCGGTGGCACCGCCATCGTCGGCCTCGCGGGCGCTTCGCATCTGGCCGTTTCTCCGGATGGCCCGCATCTGTATGTCACCGCCGCCGGCAGCAACAGCGTGCTGGTATTCGCGCTGGATGGCGCTGCCCCGACGTTCGTGCAGAAGCTCACTTCCGGCAGCGGCGGTGTGGCTGGCCTGCAAGGCGTGATTCAGGTGGTGGTGTCGGCCGATGGTCGTTTCGTCTACACCGCGGCCGTGCCGGGCAATGCCAGCAACAGCGCCATCGCACTGTTCCGGCGCGATGCCGTCAGCGGCGAATTGAGTTTTGTCGAACGCATCCAGGATGGTCTGGGCACGTTCCAGCCAGACAGCAACGTGATCCGTGGCGTGCGTCGCCTGCACCTTTCCGGCGATGGCCGTCAGTTGTATGCGGTGTCGACGGTTTCCCAGTCGCTGACGCGTTTCGATGTGGATGCCAATTCCGGTGTGCTGCGTTATGCCGGCGTGCTGCGCGGCATCGGAACCACGCCGCTGCCGGCACTGGCCGGTGTGCGCGATCTGGTCGCCACGCCAGGTGACGATCAGCTCTACGTGCTGAGCGATCAGGGCATCGTGCTGTTCGCGCGGGCACTCAATGGCAGCCTTGCACTGGTTTCCGTCACCCCATCAGTCGGCAGTGCGCAGGCACGGGCATTGGCGATGGACACCTGGGGTTCGCGCCTGTATCTGGCCGATGCGCAGGGTGCAGTGCACCTCTACGCGCGTCAGTGGAGCGGCGGCGCGCTCGAACACCGCTTCACCCTGCCTGCGGCTGCCGTGGCCGAGCTTGGTGCGCTGGTGCACGTGCCGCCCCTGGGTGATGTGCTGCTTGCCCAGGCCGGTGCTGAGGGTGGCATCACCCAGTTGCATGAACAGCCGATATCGCGCTGCATGAGCGCGCAAGGCAATGAAGACGCGCTTCCTGCCCAGGTGGATCTGGGCGTGGGCGGCGAGTCCTGGCTTGAACTTGACGCCACCGTGCACCCGAGTGCGCGCGGCACCTTGCGCAACGTCGCCAGCACGATTCCAGGTTCCGGCGTGGATCCCAATCCAGCCAACGACGAAGGCATCGACGAGGCCACGATCCTGGTGGAGTCCGATCTTGCGATCAGCAAGCAAGGCCCGACCAATGCCATCGCTGGCGAATACGTCGATTACGTCATCACCGTGACCAATGCCGGCCCCAGCGATGCGCTCGGCATCCATGTGGTGGATTCACTGCTTCCCCATATGTTCGCCAACGCGAGCTGGACTTGCGAAACCGAAGGTGAAGGTGCTTCGTTCTGCCATGACGCCACCGGCACGGGCGCGTTGCTGGATGCAGCCGCCGATCTGCATGTGGGCGACGTACTGAAGGTGACCCTGCATGTGCAGGTAAATCCTGCCTTCGTCGGCAATCTTGAGAACGCGGCGTTTGTCTTGCCCGAGCCGGGTGCGACCGATCCCACGCCGGACGATCAGGTCGTGACCCCGCCTGTTGTGACCGAGGTGGTGCGTCGCCCCGATCTTGACGTGAGCAAGAGCAATGGCATCACCCAGGTCGTGGCGGGTACGGCGGTGAACTACACCATCACCGTGACCAATCACGGCCCGTCCGATGCGCCGGAAGCGCAGGTGCAGGATTTCCTGCCCCCGGCATTGCGTGAAGGCAGCTGGGTGTGCACCTCGGCCCAGGGCAGGGGCGACTGTGGCGCGGCATCGGGACAAGGTTCGATCAATCGCCATGTCTCGATCCCGGCAGGTGAAACCTTGACCTGGCAGTTGAGCGCAATGCTGCGTTCGTCCGCGCTTGGCGAACTGGTCAATACCGTCACCGCGCAGGTGCTTGGCGAGGCGATCGATCCGATTCCCGGCAACAACATCGCCACCGATACCGACATCATCGTGACGCGCGCCGACCTCTCGCTCGCAGTGGTCGCGCCGGATGCCTACGACCCCGCCAGCGCCCAGCCCATGCCGTATCGCATCGACATCAACAATGCCGGGCCGTCGGATGCGGCGCAGGCGGTGGTGACGATCGACTTCAATCATCCGGTACGTCACGGCACGGCGGGGTGTTCGCCACTGCAGGGAAGCCAGATCACCTGTGCAATCGAGTCCATCCAGGCCGGCGGTACGGCTTCGGTGACGCTGGGCCTGCGCGAGTTGCCCAATGCACCGGCCACGCTCACTTCCAGCCTTCGCGTGAACTCGCAGACCACGGATCCGGTACCGGGCAACGACACCGCCACGTCCATCACGCTGCTGCGTACCGGCGTGGATCTGGAAGTAAGCATCGACGATGGCCGCATCGGTTTCGCACCGAACGACAGCACGCGCTACACCATCAAGGTGCGCAACATCGGCTCGGTGGACGCGGTGGATGCACGCATGTGGGTGCCCATCGCCGACGAACTGGTCGATGCAGTCTGGCAATGCAGCGGGACCAATGCCGCGTGCACCACGGCCAGCGGCAACGGCGACATCGACGAGCTGATCAGCTTGCCCGCCGGCGCGATGCTGACCTACACCCTGGATGTGCGCCTTGATCCGGCCCTGAACGTGCTCCTGCACAACACCGTGGAGCAGACCGCGGAGGCGCAGGTCGACGCCAGTCAGGACGAAGTCAGCACGCAGAACAATGCCGCCACTGACAGCAACCAGATCTTCAAGGTGATCTTCAGGGATGGCTTCGAGGATCAACCCGAATCGCGCCGCGGGCCGCAGGCCAGCATCGCGCCGCCGGGCTCTTCGCCATGCCATGTGTTTCCGTTGCCCGATGCCGCGCTGCCGTCACTCCCGGCGCGTGCATCGGTGCGACGGGCCATGCTTCGCCCGGAGGTGCTGGCATGAAGCCCTCATCCAAAACGGCACTGAGCGCGGCGCTGGTGGCCTTCATCGCGGGTGGCGCGGCTGGCTGGGGCGCGGCGCGCCTGGGGCAGGGCAGCGACGCTGCCGAAGTGCCGTCGCGCTGGGTGGCGCGCATCGATGACAACTACATTGGCGAAAGTGCCTTCATCGAAGAAATGCGTCGTCATGGTGGCGAACGTCCCGGTCAGTTCCAGGAGCTGGAGCAAAAGCGCCAGTTGCTCGACGATCTGGTTTACCGCGCCGCCCTGGTCGAGGCAGCTGAACGTGCCGGCCTCACCGAACAGCCGGACATGCGCCGTGCGGTGGAGCAGATCATCGCCAACCGCTACCTGCAGGACACCTTGCGCCAGAGCCAGCGCGAGCTGAGTGTCAGCGATGACGAAGTGCGCGCGTATTACGACAGCAATGCCGATGACTACAGCGTGCCGGCACGCAAGCGCGTGGCAATGCTGAAAATCACGGTGGCCCCCGACGCTGGCGAGCCGGCGTGGAACGAGGCTGTGGCACGCATGAGCAAGGCGCGTGAAGCCGCGATCAAGCTCGATGCCGGCGTGCCGCACTTCGGCGCCCTGGCACGCGAAGTTTCCGACGATGCCGCCTCCCGTTATCGCGGAGGCGTCATCGGCTGGATCGCCGAAGGCCGCAGTGATCGTTACAGCCATGATCGTGCCGTGATCGAGGCCACGCGCGCACTGGAACAGCCGGGAGGCTTTTCCGATGTGTTGCGCGGTCAGGACGGCGTGTATCTGGTGCGTCTGGTGGAAAGCGAGCCACGCCAAAGCCGCAGTTTCGACCAGCTTTCCGCCGGTATCCGCCAACAGCTGATGCAACAGCATCTGGCCGAATCGGAAAAGCAGTTCCGTCAGCGACTGATGCGTGAGGTGGGCGTGGAAGTACGTGAATCCGTACTTGCCGCGATTCCGCCGCTCGGGCCTCCCGGCCAGATGCCAGCGCAGCCGCCACAACCACCCGCCATGCCCAAGGATCAGGGGTGATATCCGCCATGTCCCATTCCATCGTTTCCTCCCGTGCCCGTATCGTCGTCGCGCATCTGCTCGCGTTCGCGCTGTTGCTGTGTTCGACGCAACCGCAGGCCGCCGACATGACCCAGACCATCACCCTCAAACCGGGCTGGAACGCGATCCATGTCGCGCTCGAACCCAGCGAGAAGGACATCGCCAGTGTGTTCGCCGGGATTCCGGTGCGCAGCGTCTGGCGCTGGATTCCCGGACGCAACGAAGCCCAGTTCATCCGCGATCCGGCTGAAGGGCTGGAGAACGTCGAGGGCTGGTTTCCCTGGTTTCCCGAGCCGCGCCCAGAGGCCTTGCTCACGCGCCTGTTCACCATCGACGGCAACACCTCCTATCTGGTGCGGCTGGACGAATCCTCCGGCTCGCGCCAGCTCACCATCCGCGGTACGCCACGCTTCGTTCCGACCGCATGGCGGCCCAACGATTTCACTCTGACCGGCTTGCCGGTGGCGGCCAGCAATGCGCCGAGCTTCACCGAGTTCTTCTCGCGCTCCACCGCGCATCAGGGGCAGCCGGTCTATCGCCTCGGCACCGATGGACGCTGGCAACTGGCCAGCGGCAGTACGCCGATCAACGCCAATGAGGCCTACTGGGTCTTCACCAGCGGGAATTCGCGCTATCAGGGGCGCCTGAGCCTGATGCTGGATCAGGGTGAGTCGCTGGATTTCGACCGTTCCTTCGACGAGATGCGCTTCGTGTTGCGCAACCTGAGCGGCGTCAACGGAAGCTTTCAGATCGAACGGCTTGGCAACGCGCACGTGCCGCTGTCGTTGAAGTTGGAAGACGAGGAAACCGGCGAAATCGGCTGGCCGGATCTGCCGGATGTCGAAGTGTTCGATGCACCTGCGGGCGAGGACGTGTTCGTGACGCTTGCGATCAAGCGCGCTCAATTCACTGCCGATCGCATGGAGCAAATGATCGCCATTACCGATGAACTGGGTCAGCGCATCGTGCTGCATGTCGGTGGCAACACCGCACAGCGCGGTGCGGTCGATGGCGTCATGCGTGGCAAGGCCGGTGGCGACAATCCCCTGCTCTACGCCGGCCTGTGGATCGGCAACATCACGATCGATCGCGTCAGCGAGGCGCAGCGTGCCGGCGTGACGCCCCAGTTGGTTGGCTCGCCTTTCACCCAGCGCGTGCTGATTCACGTCAATCCGCAGGGTCAGGCGCGCCTGGTCAAGGACGTCATCCAGATGTGGGAGGAGGGCACGATGCGTCCCAGCAGCGTGAATCCGGCCTATCAGGAAGTCGATCAGCCAGGGCGCTATGTACTGATCACCAACAAGAACCTCATCGGCCTGTACACCGGCATGATGGGGCGCGATGGCGTGGCGGTAGGCGTGCGCTACAGCACGGTGGCCTATGACTTCGCGGACGAGACACTGGATTTCACCGGCGTTTTCGGCCCCGGCGGAGAGATTTCCACCGCCATCATGGTGCAACCGGAATTGCCGACCAATCCCTTCCTGCACCGCTATCACCCTGACCACAACAACCTCGACGAGCAGTTCCTGAACTATCAGGAAGAGGCTTATCGGGTGGTGCGCAACATGCAGTTCGCCTTCACCGACGAGGATCCGCAGGGCGGCAGTACGCCAGGCTGGGGTGAGTCGGTGCTTGGCGGCACCTTCGCCGAGTCCATCACCGGCTTGCATCGCAACTCCATTTTCACATCCGGAACCTTCCGCCTGCGCCGTGCTTCGACGGTGACGGTGTTGAATCAGTGAGCAGGGGACAGATCATGATTTTCTCGCGTCCAATCCATCTCCCCACGCTGGCGCTGGCAGGCAGCCTGCTCTTGGGCGGCGTGCTTGCTCCGTTGCATCAGGCGCATGCGACCTGGCCGCAGAGCGTGCCGAACGGAAACGTCACGCAGACGTTGTCGGCAGCCAATGGCGACTTGTTCATCGCCGGTCACTTCAGTGGTGAAACCACGCTCGGTGATTTCACCCTCAACGCAGCCGGCCTGCAGGATATTTTCGTTGCAAGGCTGGATGCGGCCGGGCGCGTGAAGTGGGCCAGCAGCGCTGGCGGCCTGTTGGTCGATACCGTCGATGGCATGACCCTGGATGCTTCCAACAATGTCTACATCGCGGGCTCGTTCTACGGAAAGATCTGGGTGGGTGGCACGCAGATCAACTCGCGCGGCAATCGCGATGGCTACATCGCACGCCTCAATGCGCAGGGTGCGTGGAGCTGGGCACACGGCATCGGTGGCAGTGGTGCGGATGATGCGGCCGATCTGGTGGTGCTGCCGGGCGACTCCTCCCAGATGCCGCCGATTCCCGACTCCCTGATCGTCACCGGCAGTTACGCCAACAGTGCTTTCTTCGGCTCCAATGGCCCGCAACTGGCTCCGCCTGAGACTGGACGCATCTCCGATGTGTTTCTCGCGAAGCTGACGGTTGATGGCACCGCTTGGAATTGGGCCGTCAGAAGCAGCAATTCGTCCGGCAATGACAAGGGCGTGAAGCTGGCATTGGACAGCCAGAATCGCCTGCATCTGATCGGGAAGGGCAGTGCACCGCAAGATTTGCTGAACCAGTCCTTCGGGGTAGACAGCAGCTTGAGCAGCTGGAGCATCCAAAGTGGCGGTGGCGGTGGCGCTGCGCACATTATTAGCAATCAACACGCTAGTCGGCTGCAGATGATCGGCATGACGCAGCAGGGCGTGCCCGGCTTGATCATGCGCAGCGGCCCGGTCTCACTGACGCACAGCAGTACCTACAACCCCGGCGCGGGGCCGATGCAGTTGGGGTTCCGTTTGTATCGCGGCAAGCCGGATCCATATTCTCAGGCTATATGGGCAATGGGGTTTCTCTTCCCTCCATTTCAGTCAGGAGGTCATATCTATGCTGACGCCAGTGAAAAGCCGGATGGTGGCGAGGACCTGGTGTTCGAGTTCCGTGATCAGAGCGGTAATTGGCAGGAGCTGAAGCGCTTTTCCGGCGCAGGTGGCGAAGGTGAATTCTTTAATCTGACGGGTGACCATTCGATATGGGTGGATCGCCCTGACCTACAGCATCCAAACCTGAAGTTTCGCCTGCGCATGACCGGAGGCTCCGGATCTGGCGAAACCAACAGCCACGGCATTTCCTATACGGATTATTTCGATTCCTGGCATATCGCCCATGTTTCGGTACGCCACTATGCCCCGCGCAGCTTCATCCAGCCCGTTACCAACCTGCGTGCCAGCGGGCCGACATTTGGCAACATCAAGATGCTTTCGGCTGGCGTCGAAGCGAAGGATGTGGCCGTTCAGACATTGAGTGGAGTCACGCGCATCCACTTGGTCGGCAGTTACGCCAGTGGGTTTTCCCTCCCGCAGACCAGTTGTGCACTGAGCGGCGGTGGCGGTTTCGTCGCATCCTTGACCTTGTCGGGAGGAGACTACAGTTGCGATTGGGTGCGCTACGTCAGCAGCGCCCAGGTCAACACGGTCAGCGTTGCCGGTGACCGGGTCTATGTTGCGGGTGGTTTCAGCGGAACTGCACATTTCGCGGCGTCCTCCACTGACATGCCCGCCGAGACACTGATTGGCCATCCGGGTGGGCGCGACGTTTTCGTGGCGGCACTGCAAGAGGCCGGGGGCGTCTGGCAATGGGCCACCGGCGGCAGTTTGAACGAGGACAATCCGCCCGCCGCCGCTGGCGGCGCCGGGGATGATCGAGCGCTCGCGATCACGGCGGCGCCCGGCGGGCAGTTGTATGCGGGCGGCAGCTTCCAGGGTGTGGCGTCTTTCGGGCCGGTGGATGTGCTGTCGGCACAGGCCGATGTCGATGGCTTCCTCATCAAACTCGGGAGTGATGGCCGCTTCTTCCAGCCGGAAACCTGGCCTGTCGGCGTGGCGTTGACGCCGCCGGTAGGGGCCGCGCTGGACAGCAGCTCGATGCAGCCTGAGATCTACATGGATGGCGAGCTCATTCGCGAGGCCACCGGCAATGATTACCGCTGGTTCACCTGGGTTTACGAACCAAGCAAGAAAGGCCGCCTGATTCCGTTGCAGACCACGCCATCGCTGGAAGTGCATTGGCGTGTGCAAGGTGAGCCGCTGGAAAGTTCGGCGCGCCTGGTGACGCAGGGCAAGGCAGTGTGGCCGACAGAAGCATGCGGTGCGAACGACATCCCCGGCGACAACACGCCAAAGGGGTGCTATCAGGTGCATGTGGTCGGTGCGCCGGTCGAGGCTGTGCCGAGCACTTACCAGATCTTCGGCGATGTCATCAATCCGTCCAGCGGCTCCAGCGGTGCCACTCTGGACAGCGGCGTGTTCAATGCCACGCGCAGCGGCCATGCCAGCATCGTCTACGTGCGCGGGCCGTCGGTGGATCAGAACCAATATCCCACCTACGTTGAAGTGGTGCGCTCTTTGCCCTATGCGATGACACCGGGCTTCCAGGACAACGTGCAGGTGGAGATCGGCAAGAAGATCACCCATGCCGCACACAACGAGGCCAATCGTACTGGTTGGGTAGTGAACGAACTGGCCTACTACGACGGTTACGGCAGCAATGCGGCCTACAACCGCGCCGCGCGCACCGGCAACATCATCCCGGTGAATCGCAACAGCATCCGACGCACCCAGGATTTCGGGCGCGAGATGGCGGTGGCGTGGTATCGGCGCAATGCCAAGGGCGTGTACTGGGCCAGTCAGGCGGTGCGCTACCAACCGAACTGGCCGCACAATCCGGACCGCATCGTAATCGCCAGCGAGCTGGGCAGCGAGGTGTTCGGGCAGCAGATCTTGAGTGCCTCGCAGTTCCCGCAGGCCCATATCTACGTCCAGAACAGCTTCAATGCGCCGGGGTTCAACCCCAACGACGAGCACGCCATGATGGCGCCTTCGGCCACCGGCAGTGGTGTTGATGCGGTGTTTGCATTGCGCTCGGATTTCGGTGGCCAGGACGATCAGGCCGCTCCGTCCGATCCTTACGTGCTGCTCAAGTACTTCAACAACGGCTCGCAGGAGTGGAATTACCGCATCTATCGCGTGTTTGCCACCGGCGCCAGTTACAACCGGTTCCGCTATGCAGGCACGGCGGGCACCACGGTGTCGCCGCCGTATCCCGTGCGTCTGTTGCCCGGATGCTCGAACACCTTCGTCGCAGGGCAGGCGGCGGGCGAGCCACCGCCGGCGCCGTTCTTCCAGGATCACAAGAACCAGATCTGGGCCAAGTCCGAAGGGACCGGCACGGTGCATTACTTCTATCCGATGCAGCCAGGTTTCTATCAGGACGACGACAACAACGACGTCAACGATTACGCGATCGGCGATTGCACGCCGTGGCTTGCGCGTCTGCCCGCGTCCCAGGGCGGTGCCGGAACCACGAATACGCCGATTCCGGTGGAGTACACCATCCAGTGGCCTGAAACCACGCCCTTGTTGATTGCCGGCGAAACCCTGCTGACGCCCAAGCGCGGCCTGCCCGATATCTACAATCAGGCGGCGGTGGAAATCGTCTATGACGACAACCGCGACAGAATGCCGAACGCAGGTCCTGCCGACACGCTCGCGCAGTTGATCGATCCGCTCAGTTCGCGCTGGGTGCGTCTGGCGCAGTTCCCCGAAAGCGTGGCGCGGGAAATGCGTACCGATGGCTTCTTCGACATCACCGGTTCGTCCGATGGTGTGCTGAAGATGCCGGCATCGCTCGGCGAGCGCATGTACTACGACGGCATGAACCAGCGCCTAGTGTTCCAGGGCGTGTTCGACGAGACCGGTGCCGGTGATCCGCGCCTGTTGCTCAACGTGCTCAGCAAGCGGGATCGCATCGCGCTGAAGAAGCTCAACGGTGGCGACGGCAACGAGGAATCGGGCTCCGAGGTCGATTGCGTTGCCACGGCAGGCTGCAACTGGGATCAGGCCATCGAGGCGCTGTACCGGCTCACTCGCAACCCTGCGCGCATCGAGGCGATCTGCCGTGACGCGGCGGTCAACGAGAATCGCGAACGCGTCTGCAATGATCTGGACGAAGACCTGTCGCCGGACGAGCTGCTGATCGCCTACGAAGATCCGGCTGGCAACGGCATGTTGCAGCCGCTCTCGGTGGTGGGCAGCGGTGCGGCCTTGACCGCAGGTGCGGCCACCGGCTCCGGTTACATGACCATCGCCTTCAACAACGACCCTTCGCTCGGCGCGCTGCCGGTGTCGCTGGAAGTGATTCGGGTGGGCTGTCTGGAATCGGATGCGACCAATCCGCCGATCAATGCGCCCTACCAGGGCCAGATCAACGTGATCTCGCCGGACAACATCTTCGACGAGCAACTGGTGCTGCGCCATGGCGGCGATTTCGGTGGCAACCCGGATGCCCTTCAGTTCGAGTGGTATTTCCATCCCGATGCCAACGGCACGCCGCCGATGCCGCTGCCCAGCCCGGAAACCGGGCAGATGCACGGCTGGGTGCAGTTCCCGGTAGCCAATCCGAACGGTGCGGTGGAAATCAGCATCGAGGGCGCCAACATCCAGACGTTGTCGGACAATTGGTACCTGACGCGCTATCGCGGCCTGTCGGCATGTAACAACACGAATAAGTGGAGTCTGTGGGCCGGTCAGCCGGGTGCCACGCCGCTTGCACCGCGTGCGCAATTGGCCGAAGGCTGGGTCAAGCGTGTGCTGGGCCGGCTCAATCCGTTCGAAGCCCGCGTGCAGGATTTCGGCGAGTCGGAAACCAACAACTACGTCAGCATGCTGATCCAGCTGGGCGAGCGTTATTCCGGCCCGGTCGCGCTCAACAACGATGCCGACAACCTCAACAGCATGGGCCTGATCGAGGCCTACACCACGGTGATGCGTCGTGCGCTGCAATTGTCGGCCGACTCCACGCCGCCGATCGATTACGGCCCGGCCAACGCGGCGGTGTTGCTGGTGGCTTCGCGCCTGGTGGATTTCTACACCTTGCTCGGCAACGAGGCCTATGCCGATGCGCAGGATCCGACCATCGGCATCGAAACCACCGGTGGCGAATACATGTCGCTGGCGCCTTCCATCTTCAATTTCCAGAACCAGATCGAATCTCCGCTGGTCGAGGAACTGGTGCTGTTGCGCGGGCGCGACGATGCGCACGGGCCGGTGGCTGCCTCGCCGGTCTACAACCGCCTGTTCTGGAACTTCACCACCGGTGATGGCGAAGTGGCGTATGCCATCAGCTACAACATCGCCGATCAGGACGTGAATGGCGTCATCAACGAATACGACGCCCGAATCCAGTTTCCGCAGGGCCACGGCGACGCCTGGGGCCATTACCTGACGGCGATGAAGACCTATTACGGCCTGCTCAAGCATCCGTTCTTCAGCTGGAACCCGCAGTCCGAGGCGGTATTGGTGGCTGGCGTTCCGATCAACGTGGACTTCCTCGACGAGCGCCAGTTCGCCGAAACCGCCGCCGCCAAGGCCCGGGCCGGTGCGGAGATCGTCGACCTGACCTACCGCACCGCCTACGTGGAAGATCCCGCGGGCCAGTGGCAGGGTTACGACGATACCAATGCAGAACGTGCCTGGGGCCTTTCCGAATGGGGCCGTCGCGCCGGCATGGGTGCGTATTTCGACTGGGTGACGGGCAACGCGATCCTGCCGGTGGAAGACGACAATCCGGCGCACGTCGGCATCCAGCGCATCGAGCGCGACAACATTGCCGACTTGCAGGAAATCCACTCCCACTACGCCGCCATCCAGGGCCAGGTGGACAAGGCCGATGCCGGCCTGAATCCGCTCGGTCTGGCCAAGGGCGTGGTGACCTTCGATATCGATCCCACCCAGCTTGATCGGTTCAACAAGACCCAGTTCGAGCAGGTCTGGGAGCGTGCGATGAAGGCACTCTCCAATGCCGTCACGCTGTGGGACTACGCCAACAAGCTCAACAATCAGCTGCGCCGTTCTCAGGACAGCGCCGACGACGTGTGGGATGCCTCGATCGACGAGGAAACTGCCTTCGCCAACCAGTTGATCGAGATCTTCGGTTATCCCTACGCCGATGACATCGGCCCCGGTGGCACCTATCCGGATGGTTACAACGGCCCGGACATCTACCACTACATGTACATGGACAAGCCGGTACTTTCGGGCACGCCTTTCGATTTCGATGGCGGTTTGGGCGATGCCCCGGAAGTGCGTCGCATCATGACCAAGACCGGACACTACCGGCCGGCAGCCAATGGCGTGGGCTTCTTCAACTTCACTCCGAGCCAGACCTTGGGTGGCAATTTGACCAACCTCAATTGCACGGCGGCCAATGTTATGAGCGCGGGTTGTCCGTTGGGCGACAAGCCGGACGAAACCCTTGAGGTCAAATACGTGTTGAGCGAGTCCTCGCTCACCGGCTTTGCCTTCATCAAGCCGGAGGAGTGGAGTGGAAAGCGCCGTGCGCCGGGGCGGATCCAGCAAGTTCAGCAGGAAATGCTGATGGCGCAGATCGCGCTCAAGCAGGCCACGCTGGAATACGACAAGCTGCGGTTGGATGTGGAAGCTGCCACCAACCTGATGCGTGCCACGTTCGACGTATCGGCCGACAACATCAACATCGCGGTCAATCAGCGCAACGATCTCAAGCGCATGACCATGCAGGTCGAGGTGATGCGCAGCGTTTCCATCGTGGCACGGCGCGTGGGTGACCAGATCAGCGAGGCAGCCAAGGAAGGCGCCGAGTGCATCCCTGATGACACCATCGCCGGCTTGGCATTCGGCGGCGACCTGTTCTCCCTGCCCAAGTGCGGCTTGCGATTGGGCGGCTGGATTGCCTCGACCGTGGGCAACAGTGTGGCCGAT